>JBEAYH010000155.1:0-21410 GCA_041159435.1 Bacteroidota bacterium
AAGAGACAGTCTGAAAACTGAGCTGAATGGTCTTTGTTGCTCAGGATAATTGATGGTTGGCTTCTTTTTAAACATATGGCCAAAAGTGATGGCCATTCCTTTAAAAATAGCAGGCAGATAAAGGCTCTCCCAAAAAGTGAGTGGCTTCTGCTCCAATGTTTTTGCTCTATTTGTTAATGGTCCCATATGATTATTTATTTAGAGCCAATAGCACAACTGCTGTTATCAATAAGTTTGCAAGTGCAAGCGGAATAAGTTTTTTCCAACCAAGGTCCATGAGCTGATCGTACCTGAATCTTGGAATTGTCCATCTCACCCAAATGAATAAAAAGAGGAAGAAGGCAATTTTTGCAAAAAAGGCCAGGAACCCAAACAAGGCAACCAGGTTGGCACCTATGTTGGATGCAAGTTCAGCCTCGTTGACAAATGGTATATCGTATCCGCCAAAGAACAGTGTTGAAACCACTGCACTTGAAATAAACATGTTCACGTATTCAGAAAAAAGATACAATCCGAGTTTCATGGACGAATACTCCTGGTGATATCCAAAGTTCAATTCATTTTCTGCTTCCGGCAAATCAAATGGTGTTCTGTTGCACTCTGCAAATACGCAAATCAAAAAGATCAGGAATGCCAGTGGCTGGTATAAAATATTCCAACCGAGCAAACCGCCCCAACCACCTTGCATTTGCTGCTCTACGATGGTTTTCAAACTCAATGAACCGGTCATCAGCAAAAGAGATATGAGTGAGAGTCCCATTGCCAATTCATAAGATATGATTTGAGATGCTCCTCTTACAGCGGCAAGCAATGAGAACTTATTATTGGATGACCAACCTCCGATCATGATACCGTACACACCCAAGCTGACTACTCCGAATACATATAAAATACCAATGTTTACGTCTGCAACCTGTAAACTGACTGTTCTTCCGGCAATTTCAATTTGACTGCCCCATGGAATGACTGCACTGGTGAGCATGGCTGTTAACATTGCCAAAGCAGGCCCCAATACAAAAAGACCTTTATTAGAAGTCAGGGGAATGATTTCTTCCTTGAAGAAAAGTTTGAGACCATCAGCCAGTGGCTGAAGAATACCAAATGGACCTGCGCGATTGGGTCCCCTGCGATCTTGCATGAATCCTGCAATTTTTCTCTCTGCAAAAGTTGTGTACATGGCCACCACAAGAGAGAAAGAGATGATTGCTCCGATCAGCAGCAACTTTTCCAAACCAAACCATACATCTATCATGAGCAATTGAATAGGTATCATGATTGCTTCTTTGTTTGTTCAAAAACTTTTCCAGTAGCTGGTCCATTGATCACACTCAAATCAATTGAAGGATCATTGACTTCGCTGACACTGTGTATATCCATTAATAATTTAGGTTTTCGGCCATCATGAACCTTGCTGAAGGTTTCATTTGGCTTGCTGAGCTTTTCATAATGACCTTGAGAAATAACAGAGTGTCTGTTTACATGCGTTGGCCCCTCGATAACCCAATCACTCACTTTTTTCTTCTCAAAACGGCATTCATTGCAGATCCATTCTTCTACTTCACCCCATTGATCTTTTCTCGCAGTTACACGCAATACTTCTTCACCACGTTGCCATAAGGTAACTTTTCCTGAACAACATTTACAATCACGATGTGCATTCACGGGTTTTGTAAACCACACGCGGTTTTTGAATCGGAATGTTTTGTCGGTCAATGCACCAACCGGACAAACATCGATGACGTTTCCGATAAAGTCATTGTCAAGCGATTTTTCAATGTGCGTTGCGATTTCAGCATGATCACCTCTGCTGAGTACGCCATGCACACGTTTATTGGAAACTTGATCAGCTGTGTACACACAACGGTAGCAAAGGATACAGCGGGTCATGTGCAATTGTATATATGGACCCAAATCATGCTTTTCAAATGTTCTTCGCTTGAACTCGTATCGTGTTCCTTCTTTTCCGTGCTCGTATCCCAGATCCTGCAAATGACATTCTCCTGCCTGATCACAAATAGGACAATCCAGTGGATGATTCAATAAAAGAAATTCAACAACTCCGTTGCGGGCATCTAGGACCTTTGGACTTGTTATATTTTTAACCTCCATTCCATCCATCACTCCAGTTCTACAACTTGCAACCAGTTTGGGCATGGGACGAGGATCTGCCTCACTTCCTTTGCTTACTTCAACCAGGCAAGTGCGACACTTACCGCCACTTCCCTGAAGTTTGCTGTAGTAACACATTGCAGGAGGTACAACATCTCCACCAATCATTCTAGCAGCCTGTAGGATGGTAGTACCCTGTGGGACTTCTATCGTGATGTTGTCGATTGTTACTTTCATCTTTTTTATTTCCTCGGCCATAGCTTTTTTTTATGCAACTACACTCAACTCATCCGCATAATGAGCCAAGCCATAGTTTTGGGTTAAGCACAATGAAGGATTGTTGACATGCCATTCAAATTCATCTCTGAAATGTCTGATGGCTGCGGCAACAGGCCATGCTGCTGCATCACCCAGTGGGCAAATTGTATTTCCTTCGATTTTTCTCTGGATATCCCACAGTAAATCAATGTCACTTGTAACACCCTTACCGTTTTCAATTTTTTGCAGAATTTTCTCCATCCATCCAGTTCCCTCTCTGCAAGGTGAACATTGTCCGCAGCTTTCATGTCTGTAGAATCTTGCAAGCGTCAGCGTATGACGAACGATGCATTGATCCTCATCGAGCACAATGAATCCACCAGATCCCATCATGGAACCAGTTGCAAATCCACCATCTGAAAGACTTTCATAGTTCATATAGCGGGTTTCACCCTTTGCTGTCTTCAACAACAAGTTTGCGGGAAGGATGGGGACTGAAGAACCGCCCGGAATACAGGCTTTCAATTTTTTTCCATTGGCGATGCCTCCGCAATATTCATCACTGTAAATAAATTCCTCTACAGAGATCGTCATATCAATTTCGTATACCCCAGGCTTGTTGATGTTTCCGCAAGCTGAAATGAGTTTTGTTCCGGTGGATCTTCCTACACCAATCTTTGCATATTCTTCAGCTCCGATATTCATGATGGGGACAACTGCAGCGAGTGTTTCTACATTGTTCACAACAGTTGGACAATCCCACAATCCTTTGATGGCGGGGAATGGAGGTTTGATACGGGGATTCCCTCTCTTGCCTTCAAGCGATTCAATCAAGGCTGTTTCTTCACCGCAGATGTATGCACCAGCGCCACGTTGTACATATATCTCAAGATCAAATCCGGATCCCAAAATATTTTTTCCTAAAAATCCATTTTGCTTTGCTTCTGCGATGGCTTGTTCAAGAATGCCGACAATCCAAGCATATTCGCCACGTATATATATGTATGTGCAGTTGCTTCCCAAAGCAAAAGAGGAAACAATCAATCCTTCTATCAACAAATGCGGAATGAATTCCATTAAATACCTGTCTTTGAAAGTACCTGGTTCAGATTCATCTGCATTGCAAACCAGGTAACGGGGAACTCCTTCAGGTTTTGCAAGAAAACTCCACTTGAGTCCGGTCGCAAATCCTGCACCACCCCTGCCTCTCAGTCCACTTTTCTTCACTTCCTCGACAATTGCTGCCGGCTCCATTTTCAATGCTTTTTCTACTGCAGCATAACCACCCTCTCTTCGATAAACATCAAAGTGACGGATTCCTTCAACATGGGCTTTTTCCAATAGTAATTTTCTTGCCATAGTGCCTTCCCCTATTTATGATTGTAGCAGTTTGCAATGATTTCATCAACCTTGGATGGTGTAAGATGTTCCCTGTAATGCATACCCATTTGCATCATGGGAGCATAGCCGCAGGCACCAAGACATTCAACTGTTTTCAATGTGAACATCCCATCAGCAGTTGTCTCACCAACTCCGATACCCAATTTTGATTGAATGTAAGCAATGATGTCATCACTGCCTTTTAACATACAAGGTCCGGTTTGGCATACTTCTAAAACATGTTTCCCAACAGGATTCAAATTGAACATGCTGTAAAAAGTAGCCACTTCGTATACTTCGATGGATTCAATGGATAAGATGGAAGCTACATAGTCCATTGTTTCAGCACTCAACCATCCGCCAAACTCTTCCTGAGCAAGGTGCAAAATGGGAATGAGCGCACTTTTTTGTTTGCCTTGTGGATAACGGGCAATGATTGCCTCCACTTCTTTCATTTTATGTTCACTGAACTTCACCATCATTTAATCTGTTTAAGCATCCATTTCACCAGCAATCAGGTTGAGACTGCTCAGCGTAATGATCGCATCGCTCAACATGGTACCGCGAACTATTTCTTCGTATGCTTGATAATATATAAAGCAGGGTCTTCTGAAATGCAAACGATAGGGCGATCTTCCTCCATCACTGATCAAATAGAATCCCAACTCACCATTTGCACCTTCAATACTGTGATATACTTCACCAGCAGGAATTTCGGTTTCACCCATCACAATTTTGAAGTGATAGATCAGTGCTTCCATCTTTGTGTATACATCAGCTTTTGCAGGCAAATAGTATTCTGGGGCGTCGGCATGATAAACCTCTGCGTCCGTTCCTTTAAATGCCTGTACTTTTTGGTAAGCCTGACGGATGATACCAAGTGACTGCCAAACCTCTTCGCCTCTTACCATGAAGCGATCGTAATTATCGCCTGTTGTTCCCACAGGTATGATAAAATCGAAGTCCTCGTATGAAGAATACGGCGCATGCACCCTCACATCGTAATCAATGCCCGCTGCGCGGAGATTGGGACCGGTAAAACTGTAATTCAATGCACGTTCAGCAGAAACAGCACCCGTACCTTTGGTTCTTTCTATAAAAATTCTGTTGCGCATGAAAAGATTTTCGAACTCTTTCCACACTTTCGGAAACTCTTCAAGGAATTGTTCAATTTTTTGAAAAGCAGTGTTGCTGAAATTTCTTTCAAAACCACCAATTCTTCCCATGTTGGTAGTAAGTCTTGATCCACATACTTCTTCATAGATTTCATAAATCAGCTCACGGTATTGCATCACATAGAGAAATCCAGTGTATGCGCCTGTATCTACACCAACGATGGAATTACAGATCAAATGATCAGAAATACGGGAAAGCTCCATGATGATGACACGCAGATAATCAACTCGCTTGGGCGTTTTTACATTCAGCAATTTTTCACATGTCATGTGCCAGCCCATGTTGTTCAATGGAGCTGAGCAATAATTCAAACGGTCGGTCAGCGTAGTAATTTGATAGAGAGGTCTTCTTTCTGCGAGTTTCTCAAATGCGCGGTGAATGTAACCAACAGTTGATTCTGCCTTGATGATGCGCTCACCGTCCATTTCAAGGATGTTCTGAAAAACACCATGGGTTGCGGGGTGAGTAGGTCCAAGATTGAGTGTGGTTGTTTGCTTTTCGAGTGACCCCTCAGGTAAAACTATGTTTGCTTGTTCAGGCATTGTAATTGATTGGTTCTTTATCTTCCAAACATTTCGTCGTCCTTGTCAATCCTTGTTTGATCTTCCAAGGGATATTCTTTGCGCAGCGGATGATAATCCATTTCGTCGACATTCAATACCCGCTTCAAATTGGGATGTCCGACAAAGTTGATGCCAAAAAAATCATACGTTTCTCTTTCCATCCAATTGGCACCACTGAATAAACCTGTTGTTGTGAAAACATCTGGTTTTTCTATTGGCACAAAAACCTTGATCCTCAAACGTGTATTTTCCTTCAGGTTGTGTACATGATAAATCGCGCCAAGTTCTCTTCCCGGTTGATCAGGATAATGTATACCGGTGAGATCAGTCAAAAATTGAAACCCAAGTGTTGGTTCATCGTATAAAAAAGTCAACAACTTCAAGTGTATGGAGGGAGCTACTTCAAGTGAAAGTATGTCAGATGACTCATCCCAAGAGATGATTCCATCTCCAAACTGTGCATTCAATTTCTCTTTGATATGGTCGTTGTGAATCGGCATTTTTTGTTGGATGAGTTATTGTATACCGTAGGTTTCCAATAAGTGTTTGTATTGTTCACCGTTTCGTCTTCTCAGGGATTCATTGTGAATGAGATCCTGTATTTTGAGAACACCATCGATGATTGCCTCAGGTCTGGGTGGGCATCCAGGAACATAAACATCCACTGGTACCACCTGATCAATTCCCTGTAAAACAGAATAGGTATCAAAAATGCCTCCACTCGAAGCGCAAGCCCCCACAGCCATGACCCATCTGGGTTCTGCCATTTGCAGGTACACTTGTCTTACGACAGGACCCATTTTTTTGGCAATGGTGCCCATTACCATCAACAAATCACATTGGCGTGGTGAAAAACCCACACGCTCAGAACCGAATCTTGCGAGGTCATAATGAGAGCCCATGGTTGCCATGAATTCGATACCACAACATGAAGTAGCGAAAGGAAGTGGCCAGATGGAATTTTTTCTAGCCAATCCGACAACCTTGTCAAATGAAGTTGCAAAGAATCCTTCACCCATGTGACCATCAGGCAGTTCAACCTGATTGATACCTCTATCGGTAAAATCCTTTGGGTTTAGATTAAATCTTACAGGCCTGGCCATAGTAGTTTTTTATTATAACATATACAGTTGGAAGTTGTTTTTCCGCGTGTATTGAATTTTTATTCTTCCCAATGCAAAGCACCTTTTTTGATGATGTAAATGAAACCAGCCAGAAAAAAACTGATAAACATCAACACTGCAAAAAATCCATCCCATCCCAACGATTTGAAGTTGACAGCATAGGGATAGAAAAATATCACTTCAACATCAAACAAGACAAATAAGATTGCAACCAGAAAATACTTGATTGCCATGGGCTGACGAGCGTTTCCGAATTGTTCAATTCCGCTCTCAAAAACCTGCAGTTTGTCGGTCGTCTTTCTCTTAGGACCCAACAACTGAGATCCTGCGATCATGATCGTAACCAAAACCACTGCAAATGCAATCTGTATACCGATGGGAAAATAATCACTCGCCTTGCTGATTGAGGCATTCTGTCCGAGCAAAGAAGACTGCAGAAAAATAGCCTTGAACATCGGTTGAATTTGATGGCGCAAAGTTAGGCAAATCGGGATGAAAAAAAGAAAGTCAGGAATGAAAAAAGGGACAATTTAGTTGTCCCTTCGCATTTATTTTTTCGGCGGAGCTGCCAGTGCTTTTTGTAGAATGTCTCGGTTTTTTATGGCGTCCTGATTATTGGGATCAATTTCGATGATTTTGTCAAGGTAACTGGAGGCCAAAGCAAGATCTTTTTTAACATTCGCGGTATATCCGGCAAGGTAGCCATAAGCAGTAATCAAAGTGCTCTTGTTTTTTGCCTTGTCCACTTCTGCAATGGAAATGAATTTTTCACAGTCAGGAATAGCAAGCCCCTGTTCCATTGTTGAGTCGATCACGGAAAGCGATCTGAACGACCAGTAGTGACCATATACTTCAGTAGGGAAATTGGTCTTGTACAGCGTGAAAATACTGTCAGCTTTTTTAAACTCCCCTGCCTTGAAATTCTCAAATCCAGCATTGTAGAGATCTACCTTGCTGATTCTCGGATTAAGAGCTAGTACTTTTGTCAGCCAAAGTGCTGATTTTGGAGTATTCGATGATTTCTTGAAGAAGTCAGCTGCTTTTCTTGCATAATCCAACTTGTTGGTGAGTGCAGTGTCTGCGTTGATTGCCTTCATGAAATAATCATCCACTTTTACCGGATCTGATTTCATTTTGGCAGCATTGACAGCAGCTACGTAATAGTTTTCTGGATTGAGCTGCTCTGCAGTTGCTTTTTGAAAAAATGTTTCCAACAATGCCAGTGCATTGGCAGAATCGTTGAGCTTGTCGTAGCTGTAAGCCTTTAATCTGTAGAGTCTTGCATCTGCGTTATCCCCTTGTGACTTCAACAATGCATCTGATTTGGCAATTGCATTTTTAAAATCCCCTGCAGCAAACTGGAGACTCGCTTCTTCGTAGTCGAGTGCTGGACCGGGATCTGCATTTGTCTTGTATCGATTGAAATATTCAGTCGCCTTCACAACATCTCTAAAGAAGTAGTAAACGTATAATTCATAAAGTGCAGGCGCAAAAGTTGGATCGTCGTTGATGGCATCATTGAATTTACCCAGAAATATTTCTTTTTGCTCGTTGCCTTGTGTGAGGTACACCTTTCCGATTTTGTATTTCGCAACAGCAGATTTTGGATCTTTCAACAATGCGCTTTCATATGAAGAAACAGCACCGCCTCCGTTCATCAGTTTGCGGTACAAATCACCCATGTAAATGTTTGCAAAAGGGTCATTGAAATTTTTAAGATTAGCAGCCAATTTTATTTTTTCAATACCATAAGCGTAATCACCCCCGTCCTCTAAATTGGCCTTGCCTATTGCAACAAGAATGCTGGCATCCTTGGATTTGGTGAGAGAGATGGCGGTTTCAAATCGCTGCTTTGCATCATTCACTTTCTTTTCTGCAATCTCTGCTTGTCCCATTGCAACCAACAACAATGGATTGCTTCCATTGGCACCTTCCATTCCTTTGCGAAGTACCTCTTTGGCAGCAGCAGAATTTTTGGATTCAAAATGAACCTGTGCAAGCCAATAAATTGCTTCAGGATTTGTTGGAGCAGAGGCTACAACTTTTTCCATGGTTTCCTTGGCAGAACGATACCGCTGACTCAATAACAATTTTCTTCCTTCCTGAACTGTTTGAGCAGTTACAACAGAAGTAAAAAACAGGGCAGCAATCACGAATCTCATTTTCATACTTCGCAGTTTGTTTTTTAAGGGTTGTAAAAGTAAGAAATCATCTATTTATTCTGAAACATTTGCTTTTCTTATTTGAAGGGCCATACGGTCTGGTACAAGATAGCCCCTCCTGAAGATTAATTGACCTTTTTCATGTGTTAAGAAATTGACAAATCCTTTGCCCAGTCCGGCAAAATTCTCTTTTAAGACATAGTAAATTCCTCTGTTGAGGGGGTATCTTTTCAATGCCATATTTGCCTGATAAGGCCTGACATATACCTCTTCTGTGCATTTTGCACATTGCAAAGCTGCGAGTTTTACCCTTTTTTGGAAGGTCATTTGAGAGGAGTCTTCTTTGTTGCCAATCCAACTCACCCCAATAAATCCCAACGCATTGGGATGTGAGGCAATGTAATCAATGACTCCTTCCGAGTTTTGGGCAGCCATGACTTTCCCATTCATTGGCTGACCTCTTAGGACAGAATCCATTAAAAAACGCACGGTGCTGGTTGCCTTTAAACCATCCATAACCAGTTCATATTTGTAGCCGCTGGTCCCGCTCAGCATCGACCTGATGTCTGCCACGGAAAAAAGTGAATCCTTGCAATTGTTATTGGTAATAACTGCCACAGCATCTGTAGCGAGTCGCCCAAACAATGGAACAAATGACAGTGTGTCTTTGTAAAAAGGAATCTCCTCCTCTGTCAATCCTCTGGTGATGATCACCATTCTGATGCTGTCGTTCAATAGATCTTTGATGCATTCTGCTTCCGGTTTGTAATGCGGAATAATCTTGGCATTGGGATGCTGCGACATGAATACCTGAATCTGAGCATCTATGATAGGTGCAAATGTTTCATCGGCGCTGATGTGAATGGTTCCACTTGTGAGTGTGTCATCACCGAGAATTACCTTGGCTTTCTTCCCATCGGAATTACAGGAAATGACAGTCAATACCCATGCAAATAAAAAAACATACTGAAGGATTATTCGGCTCATGGTATTAACTTTTGGCAGAGAACCCTCTGTACAACCTGAAAACCCCATAACAAAGACAGGCAATTCCAAAAATAGATGAGGTCAGAGAATCAAACGAAAGGCCTTTGATTAAATATTTATTCAATAGAAAAAACAAGCCGGCGGCAAACCATAAAACACCCATGGCATAATCATATATTACCTTGAAACCTTTCTGCCGTTTTTCTTCTTTTTCTCTGAAATTGTTGGATATCATATACAAGAATGTATCGCAATTTATGAAATCTCGTCCCAATGAATAGATGTCGCAAGACTTAATTTCCTTGCTTTTATACATATTGTTTTAAAAATTAAATCAACCATTGCAGCTACATTTGCTGCAAAATTTACCCAATGAAAGTATTGATGGTCTGTTTGGGAAATATCTGCAGAAGTCCCCTGGCAGAGGGAATCCTCCGCCACAAATGTGAGAAACTTGGATTGGATTGGCAGGTTGACTCCGCTGGCACCAACGGCTATCACAATGGGGAACCGCCCCATTACCTTTCACAAAATGTGGCAAAATTGAATGGCATCGATATTGCTGGACAAAGATCCAGGCCATTTCGCTCAACAGATTATCAGCATTTTGATCTGATCGTACCAATGGCAAATGATGTATTGCAAGACATCCAGCAAATTTCACGACAACATTTTTCATCCGACAAAACCAAAATGATGTTGGATTTTCTATTTCCTGAAACCGGAATGGATGTGCCAGATCCCTGGTCAAAATCTGAAGCGGCCTACCATGAAGTATTTGACCTGATCGACAAGGCATGTGATAAATTAATTGAAGAATATACATCCATAAAACAGCCTTAACTTCGCTGCATGAAACCCTCTATCCCCAAAGGCACAAGAGATTTTTCATCTGCAACCATCAAGAAACGAAACCATATTTTAGGTGTGATCCGCCGTGTTTTTGAATTGTATGGATTCGAACCTTTGGAAACACCCGCCATGGAGAACATCGAAACACTCATGGGTAAATATGGAGAAGAGGGCGACAAATTGATTTTCAAAATATTAAACAACGGACTCCACCTTCCTGAAAAGCAGGCAAATGCATTGAGGGATTTTGAAAATGTATTGGATGGAAAGACTTCAAAAGGAATCAGTGAACGTGCACTGAGATATGACCTCACCATTCCTTTTGCAAGATATGTTGCCATGAACCAAGGACAACTCACGTTTCCTTTCAAACGCTATCAAATGCAACCGGTTTGGCGAGCAGACAGACCGCAAAGAGGAAGGTACCGCGAGTTTTATCAATGTGATGCGGATGTAGCAGGCAGTGGTTCACTGCTTCATGAAATTGAACTCGCACTGATTTATTCAACTGTTTTTTCAGAACTCAGACTACCCGTTGAAATACATATCAACAACAGAAAAATCCTTCAGGCATTGGCCGAAAAATGTGGCGGAACATCTAATATGATGAACATCACTATTGCGATTGACAAGCTGGACAAAATTGGGATTGATAAAGTGAAAGATGAATTAAGGGAAAGAGGTATCAACCAATATCAAATTGAAATCATAGAAAAATACATATCGATTGAAGGTGACAATCAAACATGCATCGGACTCTTGTCATCGCTTTTGGGCGATGTTGAATCTGCCAAAGAAGGAATCAATGAAATGGTTGAGATCCTACAGGAAATCAGCCGCACAATGCCTTCCACCAAGATCCGTGTGAATCCTTCCCTTGCCCGTGGACTCAATTACTACACCGGAACAATTTTTGAAGTCAAGGCCCTTGGTGTTGAAATGGGTAGCATTGGCGGAGGCGGAAGATACGATGACCTGACCGGACTCTTTGGTGTCAAAGGAATTGCGGGTGTTGGCATTTCATTTGGAGTAGACAGAATTTATGATGTACTGGAGGAATTGAACGCTTTCCCTGAAAACATACAAGCAGGAACAACAGCCTTGATTTTTCATACGGGCATTGACATACATGAATTAATTCATGTTGCAACTCAATTGAGGAACAATCAAATTGCATGTGAGATATTTCATGAACCTGCAAAATTTGATAAGCAATTTAAATACGCTGATAAAAAATCTATTCCGTTTGCCATCATCATCGGGGAAGAAGAGTTGGCGAACAAAACTGCAATGGTCAAAAATTTAATAACTGGAAAACAAGAAGTAGTAACAGTTGCTGCACTGCCAACAAAACTCAGCGTTTAGCATATTTTTTCAACTGCATCAAAGCTACCTGTAAGTCTTTTGAAGGAGGAGCCTCTATTTGTATTGGATTGCCATCCATTCCCTTCATTTGAATAATAGACGCATGCAATGCCAATCGGTCTAACAATGGCTTCTCAGACTCAATGTCTTTGGATAATTTGAATTTTTTCTTGAAGGTTGAAAGGAGGATTGGATCTGAAGAGCCATACATAGCATCGCAAACAAGTGGATGCCCCAGATGCTTCATATGTACCCTGATCTGATGTGTTCTTCCCGTTTCCAAATCAAACTCCAACCAGGTAAATCCCCTCAATCTTTCAATCACTTTGAAATGTGTAACAGAAGGTTTACCATTTCTACCAATCCGCATGATGCCTGGTACGGAAGGATGCTGCTCTATAGGCTGTTCAATGGAACCTTCATCCAGGATAACAGAACCAACTGCAATACCCTGATAAATTTTTTTTACGGAACGTTGTTCGAAAAGTTGATTGTAATATTTGTGTGCCGCTTCATTTTTTGCAAACAGCAGCAATCCGCTTGTATCGCGATCAATGCGGTGAATGATCAATATTTTAGGATACATTTTTTCAAGCCAAGATCGAACAGATGGAATCTTCTCATCGTGCCGGTCAGGTATAGATAACCACCCAGATGGCTTATTGACCGCTATCAAATCACTGTTTTCAAATAGTATGGATGGGTGGTGTTTAATGTTTGGCTTGTTTTAGAAATGAGCTGTTCATGAATTTTAACAAGCGAATTTCTTTTTCATTCAGCATCCGCCACTTACCTCTCTCTACATTTTTCTTTGTCAAATTTGCAAACATTACCCTGTCCAAATTCTTAACATCGTATCCAAGAAATTCAAACATCCTTCTGACGATGCGATTCTTCCCGCTGTGCAATTCTATTCCAATGACTGCCTTGTCCTTTGGGTCAGCATAGGCGAGTGCATCCGCTTTTACAAAGCCATCTTCAAGATTCAACCCCTTTAATATTTTTTCAAAATCAACCTTCGACAGTGGCTTGTCTAATTTCACCTCATAGACTTTTTTAACTTCATTGGAAGGGTGAGATAATTTTTGTGCCAAGTCCCCGTCATTGGTGATCAACAAGACTCCTGTTGTATTGCGATCCAGCCTACCGACAGGATAAATTCTTTCACTCGCCACTCCTTTCAGTAAATCAAGTACCGTCTTTCTTCCCTGAGGATCCTCCAGTGTTGTGATATAGTCTTTCGGCTTGTTGAGTAGTACGTATACCAGATTTTTTTCGGGGAGAATTTTTTTCCCCAGATAAAAAACTTCATCATGGGGCTCCACCTTGAATCCAGGTTCATTAACCACAACATTGTTGACCTTTACTTTTCCATCCTTGATGATCGGAACCGCATCTCTTCTTGAACAAATTCCACAATGTGCAACGTATTTGTTGAGTGGCATTGATTTGTCGACTTTTCTTATAGAAACAGCAGTAGGTTTATCTGCTTTTTTCGATACAGCGGACCGGTTTTCTGCCTTTTTCTTTTCGATCGCCTCAGATCGCTCTTTTTTCCATTTCTTTTTTTCCTGACGAAAAGATTCTTTGACAGCACTGTTTTTTTTCTTGGGTGCAAACTTTGAAAAATTATCTGTACGTTTCATGTGAGGTGTATTGATTAAAACAGTGCCATTGTATTACTTATTGGCTAATTGTCCGCATGCAGCATCGATGTCTTTGCCCCTGCTTTTCCTCAGCCTGGTATTTACCCGATTTTTCTCCAGGTATTCCATGAAAGCAGCGATTTTTTCTTCACTTGGCTTTTTGAATTTTGCAAAATCAATTGGATTGTACTCAATGATGTTCACCAAATCAGCTGGAACCTGTCGATAGATCTTGATGAGTTCAGCAGCATCCTCAAAAGAATCGTTTAAATTATCAAACAGGATGTATTCGAGCGTGATTTCATTCTCGGTTTTTTGATAAAAATAATTCAGCGCTTCTATCAGAGATTTTAGATCGTTGGTCTCATTGATCGGCATGATCTGATCCCGCTTTTTATCGTTTGCAGCATGAAGTGACAATGCCAGCTTGAATCGCACTTTATCATCTCCCAATTGTTTGATCATTTTTGCGACACCTGCAGTAGATACGGTGATGCGACGTGGACTCATTGCCAATCCATCTGCAGCTGTGATCCTCTCGATCGCCCTTAGAACATTTCTGTAATTCAGCAAAGGCTCTCCCATCCCCATGAAGACGATGTTTGTCAATTTTTTTCCGTGATGCTTGAAAGCGAGTTGATTCAGCAAAACGACCTCGTCATAAATCTCATCAAAATTGAGATTGCGTTTTTTCTCCATATATCCGGTAGCGCAAAATTTACAACTGAGACTACACCCAATTTGAGAAGAAACACAGGCCGTTATCCTGTCATCTGTGGGAATGAGCACTCCTTCCACCAAATGACCATCAAAAGTTTTGAATCCAACTTTAATGGTTCCATCTTCACTGGACTGGGTGGTATTGATATGAAGAGATGGAAAAGAAAACGCTTCCTCCAATTGTCCTCTGAGGGTTTTGGAGAGGTTGGACATGGACTGAAAGTCAAAGGCATGTTTTTGCCATAACCACTCCCAAATTTGTTGCAACCTGAATTTCTTTTCCCCAATGTCTTCGAGAAATTCAGCTATTTGGTCTTTGCTCAGATTCCGTATGTTCTGCTTGGATGCATGTGACATGCAGCAAAGGTAGTCAATACTTTATGGTTCCGGCGTGTATCTTAAATAAGGTTTAATGACCTTGACACCTTTGGGGAATTTTTTAATCGCATCTTCAGTTGAAACAGCTGGTACGACAATTACATCTTCCCCATGTTTCCAATCCGCCGGAGTTGCCACACTGTATTTAGCTGTGAGTTGCAATGAATCGATCACACGCAGGACTTCTACAAAATTTCTGCCTGTGGAGGCTGGATATGTAATGGAGGCTTCAATTTTTTATCCGGTCCGATAACAAAAAGTGAACGCACTGTAAAAGTTGCAGAGGCGTTGGGATGAATCATATCGTACAAGTGCGCAACCTTTCTGTCCTCATCGGCAATGATGGGGAAATCAACCCTGCAATCTTGCGTTTCATTGATATCACCTATCCATTCGTTGTGTTTATCCAATGGGTCGACACTTACTGCAAGTACTTTTACATTTCGCTTTGCAAATTCTTCTTTCAATAAAGCAGTCCTGCCCAATTCAGTAGTACATACTGGCGTGAAATCTGCCGGATGAGAGAACAATACACCCCATGCATCTCCCAGGTATTCATAAAAATCAATTTCCCCAAGTGTGGTAAATGCTCTGAAATTTGGTACATCATCTCCTAAATGCAAACCCATATGAATTGTTTTTACAAAAATACATATATTTTACTACCCTATAAAATAAGTAGACTTTCAATGTTGGTCGCCTCCTGCCTTTCCAAGCGCATCTTTACCAAATCGAATTTTTACATCATCAATTGCATGATAGAGTTGCATCTTTTGAATCTTGTTCTCAAAGATATTTGTCTGCACTTCACCACTGATTAATTCACTGCAACGGATGCCGAGTAGTCTCACTGTTTTGCGGGCATCACATAGCTGATGAAAAAGCATTTTGGCAGTCCGGAATATTTCATCATCAAAAGAGGTTGATGGAATGCTTATTTGTTTGGTATGTGTTTCAAAATCGGGATACCTAATTTTGACCGCGATGCACCTGGTGAATTTTTCATCGCGTCTGAGCTCATATCCCAGCTTCTCCGACATGCTCAACAGGGTTGACTCCAATTCTTCAATGTTGTGCAGATTCTCCAAAAATGTTTGCTCGGTTGAAACAGACTTCGCATCATAAGAACTGTGAATTTCTGAGCCGGATTCTCCATGTGCTTTTCTGGAGAGCAGCTTACCAAATGTTCCAAAATTTAATTCCAATAAATGCATGGGATATGCTGCCAATGCACCAATGGTAAGAATGCCCAATTCATGCATGCGTTTAAGCATCTGTTCACCCACACCTGGAATGCTGCCCACTTCCAAAGGCGCAAGAAATTCCTTTTCTTTCCCCGGCAATACCTGGATGTATCCATTCGGCTTGGCAATATTGGTAGCAATTTTGGCAACCATTCTGTTGGATGCCAATCCAAATGAAATGGGAAGCTTGGTCGTCTCGATGATTTCATTTCTGAGGTCAATCGTCCATTGCAGAGAATCAAAAAAACGATCCATCCCAGTCAAGTCAATATAAAACTCATCAATGGATGCTTTTTCATACAACGGAGCTTTTGATGCAATGATATCAGTAACCCAATTTGAAAACTTGCTGTATTGTCCGCGGGAACCCTTCATAAAAATTCCATCTGGACACAATGCATGTGCTTTTGACATTGGCATGGCAGATCGAACACCATATTTTCTTGCCTCGTAGCTGCAGGTGCTTACCACACCCCTTTCTTTCGATCCCCCAATGATAAGCGGCTTTCCAATGAGTGAAGGATCAAGAATTCTTTCGACTGACACAAAAAATGCATCGAGGTCAAAATGTGCAATATGGATTTGTTGGAGTGACATGCTATTGAAAACGCATGTCAATTTATGTAAATATCCAGCAGTCCCTCCGGTAAGCTGACAGTTATTTTTTCTTTTTTGTGATCAATCTTCAGCAGGGTACTTTCGTTCAGTGGAACAAAAACCTCTTTCCCCTGATAATCTATTCGGAGCAGTATCTGCATGGGCTGTTCAATGATTTCCAAAACCTTTCCCAAGAGATTTTTTTCATCATATACTGTAAATCCGAGCAAAGAAATCGGCGCATGCTTGGACGCCTGCGTTTTCACTTCTTGCTCTGGTAGCCAAACCTGTTTGCGCAGGAAAGTTTTTGCTTTTTCTGGAACATCAACACCTTCCAGCTGAATCAACGCCTCTTCATCATTTTTATTTTTTACAGATGCAATGAAATAGGGCATAAACTTTCCTCCCTTTTCTTCAAGGAAAACAGTTTTCAGGGATTCAGTTTTCAAGCCATCTCCCAAGTGATGCTTCAAAACAAGATCCCCCTTGATACCAAAGGTGGCCATGAATTTTCCTATGACTACATACTGATCCATCATAAAAAAAGCCCCGTTGTAAACGAGGCTTCAAATATCAAATTAAATTTATTATTCAGCAGCAGGTGCAGCTTCGGCTGACTGATCAGCTTCAGGCGCAGAAGCAGGAGCAGGAGCAGCTTTCTTAGGTCTTGGTTTTGCAGCTTCCATGCGTCTTGCACGGCGCTCTTTCGCAGCAGCGTCTTGGCGTGCCCTCAATTTTGATTCTTGTTCTTGGTGCCAAGACTCGAATTTGGTCATTGCAGACTCTTGATCAAACAGACCAAGTCCCACACCGCGGAGCAAATGTTTCAAATAAAGAACACCTTTGGTTGACAAGATTTTGCGCACTGTGTCTGTTGGCTGAGCACCATTGTTCAACCACTCCAATGCTTTTTGGCGATCCACCAATACTGTAGCAGGGTGGGTCAGCGGATTGTAAGTACCAATTTTCTGAATGAATTTACCATCGCGAGGAGAACGTGAGTCAGCTACAACGATGAAGTAGAAAGGACGCTTTTTGCTTCCATGTCTTTGGAGACGGATTTTAACAGCCATAAAAAATTAAAATTTTTAGTGGGTGATCAATAAATTTTCGGACCGCAAATATACGAATTATGGGCAAAACCACAAAATCATTGATGGTAATTGCCTAAAATCATCTTCTGCCCATTCTTCCTAAAGCAGGCATATTGTTCATGTTTTTCATCATTTGCTTCATTTGTTCAAATTGCTTGAAAAACTGATTGATTTCATTCATATCCCTGCCGGAACCTTTGGCAATGCGTTTTTTTCTGTTTTGATCGATGATATCTGGGTTGGATCTTTCATAAGGCGTCATTGATTTTATGATAGATTCCACCCCCTTAAATGCGTCATCACTGATATCGATATCCTTCATGGCTTTCCCCATTCCCGGGATCATTCCCATCAAATCTTTGAGGTTGCCCATTTTTTTGATCTGTTGCAATTGATCCAGAAAATCTTGGAAATCAAATTGATTTTTTCTGATCTTCTTCTCCAATTTCTTGGCTTGTTCCTCATCAAATTGTGCTTGCGCTTTCTCAACCAGTGTGGCAATATCACCCATTCCCAAAATGCGTTGAGCCATCCGCTCTGGATAAAACACATCCAGCGTTTCCATCTTCTCACCGCTGCTTGCAAATTTGATTGGTTTTTGAACAGTGTATTTAATTGACAATGCTGCGCCACCTCTGGTATCACCATCCAATTTTGTAAGCACAACTCCGGAAAAATCCAATCGGTCATTGAATGCTTTTGCAGTGTTGACAGCGTCTTGTCCAATCATCGCATCCACCACAAACAAGATTTCCTGTGGTTGGAGAAAATCTTTGAGTCCAGCCACCTCATTCATCATTTCCTCATCAATGGCCAATCGCCCGGCTGTATCAACAATCACCACATTTTTGTTATTGGATTTTGCATATTGCAAAGCATTTTCTGCGATCGTTTTTGGATGCTTGTTATCAGGCTCGGCATATACGTCAATACCAATCTGGGATCCCAGAACTTTCAATTGGTCCACTGCGGCCGGACGATACACGTCAGCTGCTACCAAGAGAGGCGATTTCCCTTTTTGTGACTTCAGATAATTTGCCAGTTTTCCGCTAAAAGTAGTTTTACCCGAACCTTGAAGTCCCGCGATCAATATAATTGCCGGACTCCCGTTGATTTCAAAATTGCTGGCCTGCCCTCCCATTAATTCGGTGAGCTCATCCTGAACAATTTTAATCATCAGTTGACCGGGACTAACGGCATTGATTACTTTTTGTCCAATTGCTTTCTCCTTGACCCTGTCAGTAAATTCTTTTGCTATTTTGAAATTCACGTCCGCATCCAACAATGCTTTTCGGATATCCTTGATTGTATTGGCTACATTCAAATCAGTGATCCTTCCCTCTCCTTTGATTTGCTTGAATGCCGACGCTATCTTTTCACTTAAATTCTCAAACATGTTGCATTGATTTGATATAAAACACTCAAAAATGTTTGCAAAATTAAGCATTACCATCCCATGAATGGAACATTGCTTTGAATCCATGTAACAGCCTCATTTCTTCAATAATTTGTTAAATCGCGTGATTTACTGTCATTTTTCCATCATTTGCATGTGCAAGGCATTGATATTCATTAATTTGTCCCCGATTCAGGTCCATGGGGATAATACCGTTGAAAAAGTTGGAAAGAAAGATTAAATTATATTTTTTCAATTCCGATATTTTTCTATCATTGCAAGGTGCATGGATGAGAAGACGAAAAGCGATCAATTTAAATTTCAATGAGTAAACAATTATTTTCCGTAGAGTACCCTGTTCGATGCTCCCCCAACATTTTATTCGAATTTTTATCTACACCAGCGGGAATGCAAGAATGGTTTGCTGACCGTGTTGATGAGAGAGATAATATTTTCAGTTTTAGCTGGAATGGATCCACTGAGAAAGCAGAAGTGCTGGATTCAGAACAGGATAAATTCATCCGTTACAGATGGTTGCATGCAGCCAAAAATGAATACTTCGAATTTGCAATTGAGAAAACAGAAGTCAGTGGACAAACCATTTTGGTGATCAAAGACTTTGCTGAGAAAAAAGACATTGCAGATCAGACACGTCTATGGGACGTTCAGGTGCATGACCTTTTCCACAGGCTGGGAAATTGAGGATGATCAAAAAACTCGATAGATTAATTCTGAAAGCATTTATTGGTCCATTTATCGCGACCTTCTTCATCACATTGTTTGTGCTGGTGATGCAATTCTTTTGGAAATACATCGATGACCTTGTTGGCAAGGGACTTGGATTGGCAGACATTGCTGAATTGACAGCCTATGTTTCTACTACAGTCATCCCCTATTCTCTGCCCATATCAATCTTGATTTCATCGATCATGACTTTTGGAAATCTTGGAGAAAGTTTCGAACTGGTGGCCATCAAATCATCTGGGATTTCATTGATGCGTTTCATGCGCCCTGTTTTGGTAATATCCTTTGTTCTGAGCCTGATCGCATTCCTATTCGCGAATTATGTTATGCCTGTCGCCAATTTGAAATTTGCAACGATGCTCTACGACATCCGAGTTGCAAAACCTGCTTTTGACATAAAAGAAGGAATCTTCTACGACAAGATTCCCGGATATGCAATTAAAATAGGAGAAAAAGACAAAGATGGAAACGGTATCCGCAACATCATCATTTTTGAGAACCAATTTGTACTCCAGGACAATATCATCATTGCAGAAAAAGGCAGCATGCGCATCAGCGAGGATAAAAAGTTTTTAGAATTTGATTTAGAAAATGGATGGAGATACCAGGAGAAAGGGTCTTATAATACAACCGCAACTGATTTTTACAGACTGGGATTTAAAAAATATAAAAAGGTATTTGATTTGAGTAGCTTCAACATGATGAAGACTCCAGACAGTCTTTTCAAAGGCAGCTACGATATGTTGAACGTAAAACAACTGAACCATGCAACTGATTCGATTGGAAATATCCTTTCGGAGATCAGAAACAAACGCATGCAAAAAGAAGTAAACACCTATTTCACTTCTGCACCGATCTTTTTGAAAGGAAAAGACAACATTCCAACAACAAAGAAAATTCCTGCCAAGGCAAGAAGCTATGCTTCCGTCCTGCCGGATTCCGTTAAGACCATGTCGTTCTCCAAAGCAGCTGATAAAATAAATCTTGTCAAAAATGCATTGGACCTCATAGCATATGAAAACAAACAGAGAAAGTATGATATGCGCATGTACCATATTGCATGGCATAAGAAATTTGCTTTCTCCTTTGCCTGCATCGTTCTGTTCCTGATTGGCGCTCCACTGGGGTCGATCATCAGAAAAGGGGGATTGGGTATGCCGTTGGTGGTTGCCGTAATTTTCTTCCTGGTATTTCATTTACTGAATATGTTCGGAGAAAAATTTGTTAGACAAGAGTTGCTCTCCCCTTTCTGGGGCATTTGGCTTTCATCCCTGGTCTTGCTTCCAATTGGATGCTTCCTCGTTTTCAAAGCAATGAATGATGCGCAATTGTTCAACAATGAATTTTATTTCAGATTTTTCAAATCCATCAAAACTCTTTTTATCAGAAAACCTGCTACACTCAGCATCAATTAAAACATTATGCATAAGAACAAACAAAGAAGAACATTTATCAAGCAAACAATTGGTGCGGGTATAGCCCTGGGAGCACAATCAATCTTGCCAAGACAACTTCTTGCAAATGAAATACAACCTGCTTCATTTGCACAAACGCCACTCCCCTATGCGTTCGGTGCACTCGAACCGCATATTGATGCGATGACAATGGAAATCCA
>JBEAYH010000159.1:0-9745 GCA_041159435.1 Bacteroidota bacterium
GATAATTAATCAATTAATTATCAACCATCAACCATCAACCATCAACCATCAACCATCAACCATCAACCATCAACCGTCAACCGTTAACCGTTAACCGTTAAAAGAAAAAACAAATAAAAAAGACTTCCATGCATTCCGCACATATCAATCCACAGATATTCATCGACAACAGAAAAAGATTCATTGCTGAAATGGAAAAAAACAGCATTGCCATTTTCAACAGCAATGATGAAATTCCAAGCAATGGAGATGCATTGTATCCCTTCAAACAAAATACTGACTTGTTTTGGCTGACGGGCATTCGTCAGGAAGACAGCATGCTGATTTTATATCCCGATAATCCGGATAAAAAATACCGTGAAGTGCTGGTGCTGGTCAGACCCAATGAGCTGAAAGAAAAATGGGATGGCAAAAGACATAGAGCACATGAGGCAACTGCCCTTTCAGGAATTCAGACGATCGTTTGGCTGGATGTATTGGATGGATTGCTCCAACCCATGATTCATTTGGCTGATACCATTTATCTCAATACAAATGAGAATGATAGAAAGGCGAATCTGCTCGCCGTAAGGGATTATCGCTTTGCCAAAGAAATGCAGCAGAGATATCCATTGCACCAATACAAAAGAGCGGCAAAAATTATGCGTGCTCTCAGAGCCATCAAATCACCTTTGGAAGTGGCTGTATTGCAAAAAGCAGTCGACATCACTGAACACACATTTAAAAGATTGCTTCAATTCATCAAACCGGGTGTTTGGGAACACCAGATCGAAGCAGAAATTTACCATGACTTCATGATGCAGGAATCAGCCGGACCTGCATACTCTTCTATCATTGCGAGTGGCGACAGGGCAAGAACATTGCACTACATAGCGAACAACCAGCAATGCAAAGATGGTGAACTGGTGCTCATGGATTTTGGGGCTGAATACGGAAGTTATTGTGCAGACCTGACAAGAACTGTCCCTGTAAACGGTAAATTCACAAGAAGACAAAAAACTGTTTACAATGCCTGTCTGCATTTACATAACTACGCAAAGAGTTTACTCAAACCAGGTATCAATATCTTACAATACCATGAAATGGTCGGCGATGAAGCCACCATTGTTTTTCAAAAAATAGGATTGCTGAAAAAATCAGATATTAAAAACGAATCACCCGAGAACAGGGCATACAGAAAATACCTCTACCATGGCATCTCTCATCATCTTGGAATCGATGTGCATGATCTGGGTACCAAGACGGAACCTCTGAAAGCAGGGATGGTTCTGACTGTTGAACCTGGAATATACATTGAAGAAGAACAAATGGGCGTTCGCATTGAGAACAATGTTTGGATCACCAAAAACGGAAACAAAGATTTGATGTCCAACATACCTATTGAAGCCGATGATATTGAAAGACTCATGAAATCGATTTCAAAATAATGAAACAGTTAGCAAATTTCTTTACGCTGCTCAACCTCTGTTTTGGATGCGTGGCCATTGTATTCACCCTTCAAACCGGTGAAACGATCGTGAACCTGGAAAGCGGTGAATGGAAAATTTATTTTCCTGAAAAAATAACATGGGCTGCCATTTGCATTTTCTCTGCAGCAGTAGTAGATTTTTTTGATGGGTTTGTAGCAAGACTTTTAAAAGCAGATTCCGAAATGGGAAAACAACTCGATTCACTGGCAGATGTTGTCTCCTTTGGTGTTGCTCCAGGAGCGATCATGTATCAACTGCTGAGAATTGCTATTGCAGCAGAACCATCCGGTATGGATCAATCAAGTTTGTATTTTCTTCCGGTCATGCTTATCCCTGTTGCTGCCGCTTGGAGATTGGCAAGATTCAATGTTGATACTACCAGCAGTCATCATTTCAAGGGACTCCCAGCACCTGCTGCAGGACTGTTCATAGCGACATTGCCAATGATTTCATTTTATAATTTATTTGATCTTCAGTCGATCCTGGTAAACAAGTGGGTGCTCTATACAATTGCATTCTTCATTTCATACCTGATGATCTCATCCATCCGACTGATCAACCTAAAATTTAAAAACTTTACCTGGAAAGAAAATACTTCCAGGTATCTGTTGATCATCATATCCGTTGCCGCTGTATTGGCATTGGGCTGGATTGCAGGGTTTGTCATTCTGATCACCTATATTCTAGTATCTTTGCTATTCAAAAAAGAGCTACAATGAATTATACAGTTGCCATCAATGTGATGCCCTTGAAAGACTTATTGGACCCACAAGGCAAAGCAGTTTTGGGAGGATTGCACAACCTCGGTTTGAATTCTGTACAAGATGTTAGAATTGGAAAAAGAATCACGCTGCAGATAGATGCTCCAAACGAAAATGACGCAAAGAAAATCGCGGAGGAAGCAGCTGCAAAATTACTTGCCAATCAAGTAATGGAACATTTTGAGATCAGCATCATCTCCTAGTAAACCAGCTCAATGCTATACATAGTACCTACTCCTATCGGCAACTTGGCTGACATGACATTCAGAGCTGTTGCTGTATTAAAGGAAGTAGATTTGATTCTCGCAGAAGATACCCGCACTTCAGGTGTTTTACTAAAACACTACGAGATCAGCAAACCCCTTCAATCTTATCATCAACACAATGAGCATCAGGTTACAGAGCGACTTGTATCTCAGATGCGTGAAGGAAAAAAAATGGCATTGCTTACCGATGCTGGAACACCCGGAATCTCTGACCCTGCTTTTTACATCATCCGTGCATGCATCAAAGAAAATATTCGAGTAGAATGTTTGCCAGGCGCAACTGCTTTGATTCCTGCATTGGTAAACAGTGGACTCCCATCGGACAGTTTTTGCTTTGAAGGATTTCTTCCCTTAAAAAAAGGAAGGCATACACTGCTCACTGAACTAGCAGAAGAAAACAGAACAATCATTTTATATGAATCTCCCATGCGCTTGGTTAAAACCCTCCAACAACTGATGGAATATTTTGGAGAGGATCGTCAATGTTGCGTTTCAAGAGAGCTCACCAAAAAATTCGAGGAAAACGCAAGGGGAACTTTAAAAGAAATACATGGGTATTTCAACCAAAAATCCGTGAAAGGTGAAATTGTTATTGTGATCGCAGGAAAAGATTATAAACCCTGATTATTTAAATAACTCCTCAGCCTTTGCCAAAGCCTCCGGCTTACCCACATCCAATACAAGATCTCCGGTGTGATCATAAGCAATGACCAATTCATCTTTTGCTATTTTCAGATACACATCTACAATAGAAAATGTTCCAGATGCAGGAATGTATTTGAAAATATGGGGATGAATGATGTGAATACCTGAGAAAGAAAACGGTTTTACTGATTCAACAACTCCTTGCACCCATTTCTCCTCACCGGTTGAATTGTTCCTCCATCCTACCAATTTCATTTCTTCATCAAACAAAAACTGTCTGGAACTTTTTCTGTCTGTCACAGCCAGTGTAACCAGCGGATTGATCTTTTGATGATAATCAAACATTCCTGTTAAATCAAGGTTTGTAAGTATATCAACATTCATCACAATAAACGGCTGATCACTCCCCATTAGTTTTTCGGATGCAAAAGCAAGTCCTCCCCCTGTTTCGTATGGACCATCTATCTCATGAGAAATCTCAAACTTCCATTGATCATTCGACAATCTTTTTAGTTCATCAATGATCTGATCAGCAAAATGATGCACATTGATTACAAAATCTGAAATCCCAAAAGCATGTAAATAATTAAGATTTCGTTGAAGAAGGGATTGGCCATTTACCTGAGCAAGGGCTTTGGGATGATGATCTGTGAATGGCTTGAGACGGGTTCCCAAGCCAGCTGCAAAGATCATTGCCTTGCTGTCTTTAATAAGATTCATTGATCCAATTTTTTGCATCCTGCTCAATGTGTCGGACTACAGTCTGCACTTCGTATTTTTCCTTCAAATGTTCAGCGAGTCGATCAGCAGCGAAAACACTTCGGTGTTGTCCTCCGGTACAACCAAAACTGATGGTGAGTCCATCGAAGCTTCTCTTGATATAATCTTCTACAGAAATATCAATGATACCAAAAACATGTTGCAAGAATGAAGGCATATTTGTTTTATGCAACAAAAATTCCTGAACAGGTTTGTCTCTTCCAGTAAGCGTTTTGTATTCATCCATCCTTCCCGGATTCAAGATACCTCTGCAATCAAATACATAGCCGCCTCCATTTCCAAATTCGTCTGGAGGAATTCCTTTTTTATATGAAAAGCTGTTGATATGAATGGTTAGTTTACAATCAGGACCTGCAGTGATTGTTGCGAATTTTTCAAGTATTTCATCTGAGACGATGGCCTGCAGCACTTTTTGCAAAGCGGGCAACCTGATGGGCAACTTTTTATTTTCTAAAAACCATTTTAAATTTTTCAGCGCGTATGGAATGCTTGCTATGAAATGAGGCTTCCGCTCAAACAATCCCCTGAACCCATAGGCGCCAAGGGTCTGCAACATTCTAATCAATACAAATCCATCGTAATTAGAAAGGAAGTCCTCCTTTTTCATTGCACCTTCCAACAACTTATTGGCATGTTCAAAATAATAACCCACCAATTCATCTCTCCAGTCATACGGCATCTGTGCCCTGGCCTGCCACAACAAGGAAGCAATATCATATTGAAGTGCGCCTTGCATGCCACCCTGGTAGTCGATGAACCATACTCCGTCGTCTTTGATCATTATATTTCTGCTTTGGCAATCGCGGTGCATGAAGTATTGCTGTTCCTCCTGCATTAGGTAACTGCTCAGCATTTCAAAATCATTCAACAATAAATTCTTGTCGTAGGGCAAATCAAGTGCACGAACGAAATAGTAAAGAAAATAAAGCAGATCTGAATAAATTGCTTGCTTGTCGAATGACCTGGTTGCAATACAATTGCTGTAATCGATGTTTCTTCCTCCCACAATTTGCAGTTGAGCAAGTGAGGTACAGGTTTTTTTGAATAAATTTTTTACATGTTCCGAGAATCCTTCTTGTTTGATCACATCAAAAAGAGAAAGATCTCCCAAATCAGATTGAACATAGAACTGCTGGGCGGTATCGACATATTCAATTCTTGGGACAAACAAGCCCTGGTCCGAGAAATGATTGGTAAAGGAGACAAATGCATTGTTTTCTGGAACATTCGAGGGATTGTAGGTTAAAATAAATGACTGCTCCCCTTTTTTCAAGCGAAAATACTGACGGTTGCTGCCCGCCTGTTTCAACGATTCAATCTCAATTCCTTTGTCAGCATCCCACTTGTTTACAGCGGCGGTAATTTTTTCAAATGCATTGTGCATGATGCAAAGTTATTCTTTATTCATAAAAGTAGCTTCTGGTTGTATCTTTGACACATGCAGAAGAAAGAAATGGACGAGTTGGGCCGATTGAGCAAATCAGCATTTCAAGATGCACAGAAAATGCCCATTGCCGTTGTATTGGAAAATGTGAGGAGCATGCACAACGTAGGGAGTGTTTTTAGGACTTCTGATGCCTTTTTGGTGCAAAAAATATATTTGTGTGGCTATACCCCTAAACCGCCACACCGCGATATTCAGAAAACAGCATTGGGCGCTACCGAAACGGTTGCCTGGGAAGGGGTTGAGGAAATTGGCACATGCATATCAGATCTAAAAAATAATGGATATAGCATTTTTGCAGTAGAACAGGTTCATGGAAGCACATTGTTGGATCGGTTTACACTTTCAAATAACCAGGCCATTGCATTGGTATTTGGCAACGAGGCAGAGGGGGTGAGCACCAGCACGATTGCGTTGTGCGATGGCTGCATCGAAATTCCCCAATTCGGCAGTAAACATTCTTTCAATATTAGTGTTTCAGCAGGAATTGTACTTTGGGAAATCTATAAACAATTGAGGACTGAAAAATGAAAAAAATAGGTCATTACCTGTCACTCGTGAAATTCTCTCATACCATTTTTGCAATGCCATTTGCACTGATTGGTTTTTTCATGGGTGTGATGCATGCTGAGCAAAAGAATCCATTGAATGGATGGCAAAAAACCAAGGATTATTTTTCCAACCACGGAGAAGTGTTTTTATATATTTTGATATGTATGGTGACTGCAAGAAGCGCTGCCATGGCATTCAATCGTTATCTCGACAGAGAATTTGATGCAAAAAATCCACGTACTGCCATCCGAGAAATTCCAAAGGGAATCATCAGCCCTTCAAGTGCACTTCGATTTACCATTGTCAACTCGATTGTTTTTATAGGCAGCGCCTGGATGATCAATATGAGCTGCTTCCTACTATCACCCATTGCTCTGTTGGTTATACTTGGATACAGTTATACAAAACGGTTTACTCCACTCTGTCATTTGATATTAGGACTAGGGCTGTCACTGGCTCCTACAGGTGCTTTCATTGCTGTAACCGAAGATATATCTGCAGCCGTTGTTTGTCTCTCACTTGCTGTCATCGGATGGGTGAGTGGCTTTGATATTATCTATGCCTTGCAAGACGATGCGTTTGATACACACCAGGGATTGTACTCTATTCCAAGTTTTTTTGGGAGAAAAAACGCATTGCTCATTTCAAGAGGCTTGCATGCAGCAACTTCCATTTTATTGTTTGTTGTTGGACTGCTGCAAGGGATGCACTTCGTATATTTTACAGGGTTGGCGATTTATGTTGGACTTTTGGTCTACCAGCAAAGCATTGTAAAAGCGAATGACCTGAGCAAGGTGAACATCGCTTTTATGACCGCGAACGGAGCTGCAAGCATAGCTTTTGCATATTTTACTATCATGGACTTAGTTTATTTCGGATAAATGGGAAGAATTCTTGCACTGGATTATGGGAAAAAAAGAACCGGTATTGCGGTAACGGATCCCTTGAAGATTATTGCAACCGGGCTTCAAACCATAGAAACAGAGAAGTTGTTTGATTTTCTGAAAGAGTATGCAGCCAAAGAGCCTCTTGAAAAAATCATTATTGGAGATCCCGTCAATCTAGACGGAAGCTCAACCGATATGACAGCAGCCGTTCATCATTGTATCAGAAGATTAAAAAATCTCTTTCCAGCAATTCCCATTGTAGCTGTAGACGAAAGGTATACTTCTAAAATGGCTACCAAAGCCATGTTGGAGATGGGGATGAAAAAAAAGGAACGTCAGGAAAAAGCGAACATTGATTTGATTGCAGCAACGATGATGTTGCAGGATTATTTGGCAAATAACATTTTATAACCAGGCTTGACCCTTCCCGCGCTGATATCGTCGAGCTTCTTTTTAAGCAACTTTCTCTTGATGAGTGAAATGCGGTCAATAAACAACTTCCCTTCAATATGATCGTACTCATGCTGAATCACGCGCGCATTGAGTCCGCGGAAAGTTTCTGTTTTTTGAACAAAGTTTTCATCGCAATATGATACAGTGATGATGTTCTCTCTTGAAACTTCTTCTCGGAATCCAGGCAGACTCAAACAGCCTTCATCGCAAGACCATTCGTGACCACTTCTCTCAGAGATATGCGCATTGATAAAAACTTTTTTCAAGCCCTGTTCTCCTTCAAATTGCTCTCTCTCATCTTCATCACTGTTGCTATAAACCTGTTCTGTATCAATTACAAACAGCCTGACTGCCTTGTTGATTTGAGGCGCGGCGATTCCCATACCATGTGAATTGTACATGGTATCCCACATGTCAGCAATCAAAATATCCAAGTTGGGATAATCTGTTGTTATATCAACACAAACCTGTCTCAGCACAGGATGCCCATATGCAACCACTGGAAGAATCATACTGCAAAGATACTGAAGAACTAGCCGTTGTAAAGAAGATCGTAGTATTCTGTTGCCATGCGATTGGAATCGAACCTGAACCGCACGTCTTTCATGCCATTTTGAACAATCTGACGCCAAGTATGGGGTGCATCGTAATAAAGGGGTAGGATTTCCTGCTGCAAGATTCTATACAGCTCATTCAGATCATAGTCATCCTGGTCATGGACATGCATGTTCTCGTAGTCTTTGGGAGGAACAACAAATCCATTGTTGCCGTGATTGACAAATTCTACAATCCAGCCATCATTGGTAGAAAAATTTACGGCACCATTCATTGCTGCCGTCATACCGCTGGTACCGGAGGCTTCTCTGGGTACGCGGGGATTGTTCAACCATACATCCGCTGCCTGCTTGAGTCGCTTACTCAATCCCAATTCGTATCCTGCACATACAGCCATGTTTTTATGGTTCTTGCTCAAATGTACAAGATGATTGAATTCCGTGATGGCAGGATAATCAACCGGATATGGTTTACCAGCCCAAACAATTTGAACCGGGTATTTCGTACTGGCCAGCAATGCTTCAAATCTTTCCCTATCACGTGTCAACAAATCTGCTCGTTTATAGCCTGCAAATCTTCTTGCCCAAACGATTGTAAATATGTCGGGATCGAGGAGTTTGCCTGTTTGATCAGCAACAAGATCAAATGCTCTCTTTTTGAGATATCTTTTTCGGTCAATAAACTTTTCATCATTCTGTTCGTCCATTGCAAAATAGAGTTGCTTGTCAGCCCAATATCTCCAGTTCTGTGAATTGGTGATATGGATAATGGGACAAACGCCGTCATGCTTACCCCACATCTTTCTGCTGACGTGTCCGTGCAACTCTGAAACAGCGTTGGACAATCTTGCAAATCTGAGTGCTGCGAGCGAATGATTGAATTGATCATCCTCCGTGCCTGTTATTTCTCTCACTTTAGAAAGTGGCATGCCGCAGAAGTAAGACATTTTTTCACAGAGATAGATATCATGTTTTTCATTGCCTGCTTCCTCAGGCGTATGTGTAGTAAATACCAGCTGTCGCTTCAGCGCATCCAGATCGCCTCCATTTTTATTCAACAAATAAAACGCGGAGGAAATCGCATGTGCTTCATTCAAATGATATACATCCGGCTTGTATCCCAATTCATCAATCAGTTTCGCACCACCCACTCCCAATAAAATAAACTGTGCAACTTTTGTTGCAACATTTGCATCATACAGACGATGTGTAATTGTTTGAGATACATAATCATTCTCAGGAAGATCTGTACTCAGCAGAAACAAAGGTGCTGATTTGAATGTTTCCGGATTTAAATAAAAAGCTTTGACCCAAACCGGTGCATCGTGTATCATGATCTGAAACTTGATACCGGTATCTTCCAGAAAATTGTAAATTTTTTCATTCCACTGAACCTGCAATGTCTGATCTTGGTTTCTAGCCTGATCATAATAACCATACTTCCAAAGTATTCCGACTCCTATTAAATGCTGACGCAATTCATATGCACTTCTCAAATGTGAACCAGATAAGAATCCCAATCCTCCACTGTATATTTTGAGGGGTTGGTGAACCGCAAATTCCATGGAGAAATATGCTACTTTTTTTGAAAAGCGGGAGTCAACAGAATAGGGTAAAGAGTAGTTCCTGAAGTTGGACATGATCCGTTTTTTATAAGGCCGCAATATAGTCCCAAAAAGGGAATGCATGAAATTAATATGTATTTTTTACACATTCTGTTGAAAACTTATACACTCCTGCATGCTGTAAGCTTTAATGATAAAAAAACTACATTTGACCAATACTCCAATATGAGAAAATTTTTCTTGTTGTTTGCGATGTTGATAACCATGATTTCCTGCAATGAGAAGGAGAAGGACATCAATATGGACGAAGAAATCGCAACAGGTGATTTCATCAAAGCCTTCAAGGCTGTGGAGTTGCCTGTACAATTC
>JBEAYH010000171.1:0-12446 GCA_041159435.1 Bacteroidota bacterium
GATTCATAATCAATTATATATATTTTTTATACACATTATAATGTTTAAAAATATAATACATATAAATATATTATATATGTATAGCGAATCGGGAGGAATTTGGTTTATATGTGTAAACTGCTGTCTTTGGATTCGAGCAGGGATTCTCCCATCAAAAACTCATCGACTTTTCTGGCGCATTCACGCCCTTCGCTGATGGCCCAAACCACAAGCGATTGTCCTCGGCGCATGTCTCCGCAGGTAAAAATTTTGTTGATATTGGTTTTAAATTCTTTTTCCGCGGCTTTTACATTTCCTCTTTCATCAAGCTCAATTTCAAGTTGATCAATCATTCCATTTTTTTCGGGAGCCACAAATCCCATAGCTAGCAAAACCATATCACAATCCAGTATTTTTTCAGAGCCTGTGCGTTCGATAAAATTGGCAGGTCTTCCATTTTCAATTTTCCAGTCCAGCTCAACTGTTTTGATGCCGATTAAATTACCATTTTCGTCACCAATAAATTCTTTGGTGGCTACAGCCCATTTTCTTTCGCATCCCTCTTCATGAGAGCTGGATGTTTTCAATACCATGGGATAGGTAGGCCATGGCATGATATCCGTACGCTTCTCAGGAGGCTTCGGCAGCAATTCAAATTGTGTGATGGATTTAGCACCTTGTCTGTTGGATGTTCCAATACAGTCACTTCCTGTATCGCCTCCACCTATCACCACTATATTTTTCCCTTTGGCTGTTATCAACTCATCCAAAATATTGCTTTCAATATCCTTTCGTGCGAGCGGATCGCTTCCTGCAACCAATTTATTTTGCTGTTTTAAGAATTGCATGGCATAGTACACACCTTTGAGTTCTCTTCCTTTCACATTCAGGTCGCGCGGAACAGTAGATCCTCCTGAAAGTATGATCGCATTGTATTCTCTGAGTAAATCATTCATGTTGACATTCACACCAACATTGGCATTGCACCTGAAAACAATGCCTTCCTGCTCCATCAATGCAATTCTTCTGTCAATTACTTTTTTCTCCAGTTTGAAATCAGGAATTCCATATCTCAGCAATCCTCCGGGTTTTTCATCTCTTTCAAATACAACAATTGTATGTCCAGCCTGGTTGAGCTGCGCAGCCGCTGCGAGTCCAGCCGGACCACTTCCGATCACAGCAATTTTCTTTCCAGAACGAATACTGGGTACGTTGGGGCGGGCGATTCCTTTTTCAAATGCTATTTCAATGATGTGTTTTTCTATCTCCTCAATATTTACGGGAGGCTGATTGATGCCAAGCACACAGGCACTTTCACATGGAGCCGGACAAATTCTGCCAGTAAATTCAGGGAAGTTATTGGTAGAGGTAAGTATTTCATAAGCTTCTTCCCATCTTTCGTTGTACACTGCATCGTTGAATTCGGGGATTATATTTCCAAGCGGGCATCCACTGTGGCAAAAGGGAACACCGCAATTCATGCACCTGGCTGCCTGCTTGTTCAATTCGACACCATCAAAGGGTTGCACGAATTCATTGAAACTTGAAATTCTTTTTTTGGGTTCTGTTTTCGCTGGACTAACCCTGGTAAATTCTAAAAATCCTGTTGGTTTACCCATGAATGATTATTTGACAGTTGCTTTTTTAGTTGATTTTTTTTGTTGCAAAGCTTTTTTGTAATCTTTTGGAAAGACTTTGATGAAATGTTGTTTTTGATTTTCCAAATCATTCAACAAGAAATCTGCTACTGAGCTCTTGGTGTATTCAACATGTTCCTTGAGCAGTTGTTCAATCAAAACCAAGTCACCTGAGTCGAGTGTTTCAAGATCGACCATTTCCTGGTTGCAGTTTTCTTTGAAGCTGTTTTGCAAATCATATATGTATGCAATTCCGCCACTCATACCTGCAGCAAAATTTCTTCCGGTTTTGCCAAGTATCAACACAGTTCCTCCGGTCATGTATTCGCAACCATGGTCGCCTACACCTTCCACAACAGCAGTTGCGCCTGAATTTCTTACTGCAAATCTTTCGCCGGCTTTCCCCCTGATAAATGCTTTTCCAGATGTTGCACCATAAAAAGCAACATTTCCGATCAAAATATTTTCCTCTGGAACAAAACTTGATTTTTTATCTGGATATACAATCAGTTTTGCACCGCTGAGTCCCTTGCCAAAATAATCATTTGCATCACCCTCCAGTTCAAGTGTAATGCCTTTTGTATTGAATGCACCAAAACTTTGTCCGGCAGTGCCTGTGAACTTAATCCGTATGCTGTCATCAGGCAATCCGTTTGCACCAAATTTTTTGGTGATCTCATTGCTGAGCATTGTTCCGGTTGTTCTGTCTGTGTTTTTGATGGGGAATGCAAGTCGAACTTTGTTTCCGTTTTCAAGAGCTGATGTTGATTGTTCAATCAATTGCCAATCCAATACACCTGCAATTCCATGGTCCTGTTCCTCTTGCTTGTAGAGTCCCGTGTAAGCATCAGCAGGTTCTTTGTATAAAATGGGGGAGAGATCCAATTTGCTGTATTTCCAATGCGCAATGCCTTCACGTACTTTTAATGCTTCTACTTGTCCAACCATTTCTTCTACTGTTCTGTACCCAAGCGCTGCCATTAACTCACGTAACTCGCGTGTTAAGAATTGGATGAAGTTTACTACATACTCTGCTGCACCGTTGAATCTTTTTCTTAGCTCAGGATCTTGTGTTGCAACACCAACTGGGCAGGTATTCAAATGACATTTGCGCATGAGAATGCAGCCTTCCACTACAAGTGCTGCAGTAGCAACACCCCATTCTTCTGCACCCAGCAAAGTTGCAATCGCAATGTCTTTGCCCGTTTTCAATTGCCCATCTGTTTGCAGTACAACTCGACTTCTCAATTTATTTTTAACCAATGTTTGATGTGCTTCTGCCAATCCGAGTTCCCATGGCAATCCTGCGTGTCTGATGGAACTCAATGGTGATGCACCTGTTCCGCCATCATATCCTGAAACCAATACTACATCTGCTTTTGCTTTTGCTACTCCAGCTGCAATGGTTCCGACTCCAGCCTTTGATACCAGTTTTACACTGATTCTTGCTTTTCTATTTGCATTTTTTAAATCAAAAATCAACTGCGCAAGATCTTCAATGGAATAAATATCATGGTGCGGAGGGGGAGAGATCAATCCAACACCTGGTGTGGAATGTCTTACTCTTCCAATCCAGTCATCCACTTTGTGACCAGGTAATTGTCCTCCTTCTCCGGGCTTTGCGCCTTGTGCCATTTTGATTTGCAACTCATCTGCTTCAGTAAGGTACTGGGCAGTCACACCAAATCTTGCAGAAGCAACTTGTTTGATGGATGAACGCATTGAATCGCCGTTGGCCAATTTATCATACCTGATTGCATCCTCGCCACCTTCGCCTGTATTGCTTTTTGCACCAAGCCTGTTCATGGCGATGGCAAGCGTTGTATGTGCTTCCCATGAAATGGAGCCAAATGACATGGCACCTGTTGCAAATCTTTTATAAATGTTTTCTGCTGACTCTACTTCGTCTATTGAAACAGGTTGACGAACAGGATTGAATTCAAATTGGCTTCTCAGGGTACAGGCTTTCTCACCTTGTTCATTGACAAGCTTGGAATATTTTTTGAACATGGAATAATCTCCTGTTCTTGTTGAATGTTGCAGGAGATGGATGGTCTGTGGATTAAAAAGATGGAATTCACCTTTTCTTTTCCATTGATAAAATCCGCCAACGGGCAAACGATCTACCGGTAAGGTTTTTCTAGCAAATGCCAACCGATGTTTGGCCAATGCTTCTTTTGCAATTTCATCCAATCCCATTCCCTCAATTCTGGAAACTGCACCTGTAAAATATTTATCTACAACCTCATTGTTCAATCCGATGATTTCAAAAATTTGGGCACCTTGATAAGACTGTAAAGTAGAAATGCCCATTTTAGAGAATACTTTTAGGAGTCCCTCGTTCACTGCCTTGATGTAATTTTTCTTCAACTGCTCAGATTCCAGTTCGGTTTGAATTTTTCCACTCAACTTCATATCTCTGATGGAGCTCAATGCCAGGTAGGGATTGATGGCCGTTGCGCCAAACGCAATCAGACAAGCAAAATGATGTACTTCCCAAACGTCACCCGCTTCAACGATGATGCCGACTTTTCCTCTGTATCCTTTTCTGATCAGGTGATGATGAATGGCCGAAGTTGAAAGCAAAGAGGGGATTGGAGCATGCTCTGAGTCAATTGCCCTGTCTTGCAAGATCAGTACTTCAAATCCATCTTCAACAGCATCAACTGCATAGCGACAAATCCTATCCAATGCTTTTTTCAATGAACCCTCTTTTCCGTCTGACCTGAAATAACATTGCAACGTTTTTGCTTGGAAAATTCCTGTATCAATACTTCTGATCTTCTCCAGATCGTGATTGGTCAACACCGGATGTTTCAATGCAACAGTGTGACAGATCATTGGATTCTCTTGCAACATGTTTTCATTGTTTCCGACAAATGTTGCGAGAGACATTACGAGACGTTCTCTGATCGGATCAATCGGTGGATTGGTTACTTGAGCAAAGAGTTGCTTGAAATAACTGCTCAAGTGCTGAGGTTCATCGCTCAAAATCGCAAGCGGTGTGTCTGTTCCCATTGATCCAACAGGCTCCTTTCCATCCAACGCCATGGGAGCGATGATGTGCTCCAAATCTTCCGATGTGTAACCGAAAGCTTTTTGATATTTAAATACCTGATCGTGCTCCAAGTGGGTAAACATCACCCTTGGTTCAGGCAATTCATTCAACCTGATTTTATATTTGTTCAACCAATCTGCATATGGTTTTTGTCCGCAAATAGTTGCCTTGACCTCTTCATCACTGATGATTCTTCCTTCTTCCATATCTACCACAAACATTTTGCCTGGCTGCAACCTTCCTTTTTCAATAACGAGAGATGGATCAACGGGCAATGCACCTGTTTCTGAAGCCATGATCACCCTGTCATCAGACGTGACGCAATATCTTGAAGGTCTCAGTCCATTTCTGTCCAATGTTGCACCAATCATCTTCCCATCTGTGAAAGAGATAGATGCCGGACCATCCCATGGTTCCATCATCGAAGCATGGTATTCATAAAATGCTTTTTTGATGGGGTCCATCTGTTCATTGCCATCCCATGCCTCTGGAATCAGCATCATCATTACATGTGGCAAAGATCTGCCTGTCATGGTAAGCAACTCAATCATATTGTCCAAACTCGCGGAGTCGCTGTTTCCTGATGTAACGATGGGAAGAAGCATATCCATTTCCTCCTTGGTGAAGTAAGGTGATGTATATCCTTTTTCATTTGTTTTGATCCAGTTGAGATTTCCTTGCAGGGTATTGATCTCTCCATTGTGTGCGATGAACCTGAAGGGCTGTGCAAGTTTCCAGGAGGGGAAAGTATTGGTTGCAAAACGTGAATGTACAAGTCCCAAGGCGCTCACCACTTTCTTATTGCTGAGGTCGGGGAAATAGGATCTTACCTGGTGACTTGTTAACTGTCCTTTGTAAACAATGATTTTATATGAAAGAGATGAGATGTAAAATCCAATGGGATCTTTTTTGACTGAATTATTGATCAGGTGACTCGCATAGTTTCTGAGAATAAAAAGTTTTCTCTCAAAAGCCATGGGGTCGTTGATGTGATCAGGACAAGCAATGAAAACCTGTTCCATCTCCGGTTCCACGGATCTTGCAGTAAAGCCGATATCAGCTGGATTTACCGGGACTTTCCTCCATGTGAGAATTTCCAGCCCCAACTCTTCTGCAGCTCTGCTGAAAATATCTCTGCACTGTTCACGAAGCCTTACCTCTTTTGGAAAAAAAACAAAACCTACTCCGTACTTGCCAAAGGGAGGCAAATGAACACCTGCTTTTAAACATTCATCAAAGAAGAATGCATGCGGTATCTGAATCAATATACCTGCACCATCACCGGTGTTGCTCTCACAACCACAGGCACCCCTGTGTTCCATGTTTTCCAAAATGGTCAATGCATCTGAAACAACTTGGTGGTTTTTATTTCCCTTGATATTGGCAACAAAGCCAATTCCACAGGCATCTCTTTCGAACGCTGAATGATACAATCCCCGGTTTCTTGCCATAAGAAAGCAGTTTTTTTAAAAATTCTAATAAATTGACTGTAAAGATGGAAATTATCTAATACAGGGGCAAGGTCACGGTGAATTTAAGACAAAAAGAGCAATAAACCGTCAAGATTTCTACACAGTGTATAAAAAATGATGGACTCACTCAGCGTAGCTACTCACTGGCTCGCAGGTGCACACCAGGTTCCTATCTCCATATGTATTGTTAACCCTTGAAATACTTGGCCAAAATTTATTTGATTTTAAATAGGGCAGTGGGAAGGCCGCCTGTTCTCTTGAATAAGGTTTGTTCCAATCATCGCTGATGATTACATATTGTGTATGGGGAGCATTTTTGAGTAAGTTATTTTGCTTCTCTACTTTTCCTTCTTCAATATTTTTTATTTCAAGACGGATAGAAATCATTGCATCACAGAATCTGTCTAATTCTTGTTTATCCTCACTTTCCGTTGGTTCAATCATGATGGTTCCTGGAACGGGAAAGCTGAGGGTCGGCGCATGAAATCCATAATCCATCAAGCGCTTTGCAACATCTTCTGCTTCGATGTCGGCTGATTTTTTGAATGGACGCAGATCAACAATGAATTCATGCGCACATGTATTGTTGCTGCCCAGATAAAGGATGTCATAATGTTTTTGCAATCTTGCCCGCATGTAATTGGCATTGAGTATAGCAACGGAAGTGGCATTCTTTAATCCTTCCTCTCCAAGCATTCTGATATATCCATAACTGATCAGTAGAATACTGGCGCTGCCAAATGGTGCTGCACTTACTGCAACATTTCCTTTTTGAGGATCAAGCGATTGATCATTGTTGAAAGTATGTCCAGGTAAAAATGGAGCCAAATGTGATTTCACGCAAATGGGACCCATACCGGGGCCCCCGCCTCCATGCGGAATGGCAAATGTTTTATGCAGGTTCAGGTGACAAACATCTGCACCAATCAATCCTGGAGATGTAAGTCCAACTTGTGCATTCATGTTCGCACCGTCCATATAAACCTGTCCACCATGCTGATGAACAATATCTGTGATTTCTTTTACTGTCTCTTCAAATATGCCGTAGGTACTTGGGTATGTAATCATGGTTCCGGCAAGTGTTTCGCTGTACTGCTGTGCTTTATCTCTGAAATCATTTACATCAATGTAGCCATTCTCCAACGCTTTCACCACAACAACTTTCATGCCTGCCATGACCGCAGATGCAGGATTGGTTCCATGAGCAGATATGGGAATCAGCATCACATTTCTTTGGTGATCGCCTCTTGACAGATGATATTCACGAATGGTCAACAAGCCAGCATACTCGCCTTGCGCACCACTGTTTGGCTGAAGACTGCAAGCATCGAATCCTGTTATCTCGCAGAGATAAGCTGAAAGTTCGTCAATGATTTGCTGGTATCCCTTGGTTTGATTCATTGGAGCAAATGGATGGATGGATGACCAGTATTGCCAGCTCAATGGCATCATCTCGGTTGCAGCGTTCAACTTCATGGTGCAACTTCCCAATGATATCATGGATGTATTGAGTGAGAGATCTTTGTTCTCAAGTGATTTGATGTACCGCATCATTTTGCTTTCACTGTGATGAGAGTTGAAAACAGGGTGCAGTAAGTAAGAAGAAGTTCTTGTAAGTCCACTCGGAATATTCGTCAGCAATTCATCATCAGCAAGCACTATGGTAGCTGAGTTGTTTTCATCAAAACATTGCAATACATCCAATACATCGGAAGGAGTAGATGTTTCATCAAAGGAAATGCCAATTGTATTGGATGATATTTTTCTGAAATTGATGTTTCTTTTTGCTGCGGTATCAATGATTTTGTCTGCCTCATTGGATACTACTGCGATCGTATCAAAATACGTTTCAGAAGCTATTTGAAATCCTTTGCTTTTTATTGCTTCTGCAGTTGCTTTCGCCAACATGGATGTACGGGTTGCAATTTTTTTCAAACCGGTTGGACCATGGTACACTGCATACATGGCTGCCATGTTTGAAAGCAATGCCTGTGCTGTACAAATATTCGAAGTTGCTTTTTCTCTTTTGATATGCTGTTCTCTGGTTTGCAGTGCCATTCTCAATGCCCTGTTACCATGTGCGTCAATACTGATGCCAATGATTCTTCCAGGGATATTTCTTTTGAATTCATCTTTTGTTGCAAAGAAGGCAGCGTGTGGACCGCCATAACCAAGTGGAACGCCCAATCGTTGTGCAGATCCACAAGCAACGTCTGCTCCCAATTCACCTGGAGGTGTAATCAGTGTCAACGCAAGTAAATCAGTTGTCATAACCACATAAGCTCCTGCTGCATGCACTTTATCAATAAAATCTTTGTGGTTTACGAGTCCGCCAACATTATTGGGATATTGCACAAGTGCACCGAAATAACTATTATCAATTGTTGCAGATGCAGCATTTCCAACAATTATCTCAATTCCCACCGGCAATGCTCTTGTGATCAATACATCCAGTGTTTGAGGGAAACATGCTTCATCTACAAAAAACTTTGGTCGCTCAATGTGATCTTGTTTATTAAGGAAATTGAAAAACATGGTCATTGCTTCCGCGGCTGCAGTCGCTTCATCCAACAATGATGCATTCGCAATGGGCAGTCCGGTGAGATCCGTAACCATGGTTTGAAAATTCAACAGGCTCTCCAAACGACCTTGTGCTATCTCAGCCTGATAGGGAGTGTATTGTGTATACCAACCTGGATTTTCAAAAATATTTCTCAAAATCACGCTAGGGGTATGCGTACCATAATAACCCTGGCCAATAAAATTTTTTGCAACAATATTTTTTTGTCCAACTTCTGATATGTGCTGTAAATAAGCTGCCTCACTCATCGGAGAAGGCAACTGCATCGCAGTCTGATTTTTGATATTGGATGGAATGGTTTTATCAACCAGTTCATCGAGGTTTTTTTCACCAGTGAGATGCAGCATCTCATTCATTTCAGATTCACTTGTGCCGATATGTCTGGATTGAAATTCTTTTGATTGTTGCTCAATAAGATTCATGTAACCAATGGTTTAAGGTGATGGTCAATTTGAGCTGCAAATTTACTTATATCCAGTTACTGATTGAATGCTTTGTGCAAGATGATAATTGAATGTGGATTAATTGGTGAAACAATCATTGCTTGGCCGATTTGGACTAATTTTGAACCATGTCTGATGAGTTGTTAAAAAACTGGGAAAAGAAGTCATCTGAGCGTCAGAAACTTTACAAGCAATTCCTGTCCAGGGTTGATAAAAACAAGTCAATTCGGATCCTTCCAGCACTGCATGAGGAGGCATTTGAAAAAGTGGATTGTTTGGCATGTGCCAATTGCTGCAAAAACTACTCGCCCAGATTCAAAACACCCGACATCAAGCGCATCAGCAAGGTCCTTTCACTCAAAGAGAGTGTTTTCATTGAAACCTATTTGAAAATTGATGAGGAGGGTGACTTTGTGTTGAAGAGCAAGCCCTGTCCTTTTCTTGGTTCAGACAACTACTGTTCGATTTACGATGATCGTCCATCGGATTGCAGAAGATTTCCTTATACAGATGAAGATGTATTTGTTAAACGCCCCTCATTGACACTGAAAAATACCTCTTTTTGTCCCGCTGCATATTATGTAATTGAAAAGTTGATGCAGGAGACAAAGTAGCTCAGTAGCTGATTTTTCTAACTCCCGGCAGCTTGAACCAGGTGTAGACCACAATGCCAATGGTCATGGCTCCTCCAAATACAACAGAGGGAACTACTCCCATGATCCTTGATGCAAATCCACTTTCAAATGCGCCGAGTTCATTGGACGAGATGATGAAGATGCTGTTCAACGCCGATACCCGCCCTTTCATGTGCTCAGGCGTTTTGAGTTGCAGCACGGTGGATCTTACAATAATACTGATGCCATCCAACAGCCCAGACATCAGCAATGCTCCAAAAGATATCCAAAACCAGCTTGACAATCCAAATATGATGATGCTCAATCCAAATCCAGCTACACAGAGCAGCATCCATTTTCCCTGATTCGATTTCATGGGAATGAAATTGATAACCAGCATCACGATGATGGCCCCAATTCCGGGTGCTGCTCTCAAGATACCTAGTCCCTCAGCGCCGGTTTTGAGAATTACATCAGAAAAATATGGCAGCAACGCAGTTGCACCGCCAAAAAAAACAGCAAACAAGTCGAGTGTGATCACACCCAAAATTTCTTTTGTATTCCATACGAACTTAAATCCCTCTCGGATGCTTTTCAACATGGGTTCGCCCTTCATTTGTATGGTTGGAGGTTTTGGACCAATAAAGAAAAGGATGATCACGGCGATACTCATCATGATGATCATGAGGGTAAATGTGAACGTGATGCCTTTTGCACTATACAACAATCCTCCCAATGCAGGTCCACCTACACCTGCAATCTGCCATGAGCTGCTGTGCCAGCTGATGGCATTGGGAATTTTTTCTTTTGGCACCAACATGCTTACCAAGGCAAACGACGTGGGTCCGCTGAAAGCCCTCGCAATACCCGTACAAAAGGCGATGATGTAAATGATGATCAGGACGGTATTTTGCGAAAAATAGGATGAAGCTTGTTTGCTGGTGATGTAGGCAAATAGAATGGTAAGCAGCAAATTGGCTGTGATACTCAGGTGCAACAATTTCTTTTTGTCACTCTTGTCGATAATATAACCTGAATACAAAGCCATGATAACCGCTGGGACGAATTCAACGAGTCCGATCAATCCAATACTGAACGGATCGTGGGTGATTTCAAAAACTTTCCAGCTGATCAGCGTTGCCTGCATGGTCAATACCATGATAAAGAAAAATCGAGCTACGATGTAGGTGCTGAATTCAGCATGTGTCAATGCAGAAAAGCTTTTATGACGTAGGAAGCTGAACATACTTGCGAAGATCGTTTATTCAATTGACTAAGGCAGGGAAATCAGGTGTTGTCCAATTTCATATTCTTTTTCAAGTGCTGCAATGATGGTTCCCAGGTGTTGGTCATTGCCCAGAAAATCTGCATCTGTGGCATCAATATACAAGGTTTTGAAATTGTGTTGCTTGATATAGTGCGTATATGTTTCCTGGATATTGAACAGGTAATCGTTTGGAATATTTTGCTCGTAGGAGCGATTGCGCTTTTTGATATTTTCCTGCAATTTTTGAACCGGAGCATGCAGGTATATCAGTAAATCTGGTTGATGAATCTGCTGTTGGGTGATCTCAAACAATCTTTGATAGAGCCTGAACTCATCATCCGGCAGATTCACTTTTGCAAACAACAGACATTTGGTAAAAAGATAGTCTGAGATGGTAGTAGTCTGAAAAAGATCCTGCTGACTCACCAGGTCCTTTTGTTGTTTGAACCTTTCAGCCATGAAAAAGAGCTCGACTGGAAATGCATACTGGGAGGGATTTTCATAGAATTTGGACAGAAAAGGGTTGTCAGCAAATTCCTCCAATATCAATCTTGCATTGAAATGCTTTGCCAATAAATGAGCCAAGGTTGTTTTTCCTGCCCCAATATTTCCCTCTATTGCAATAAATCTGTATTTCATTCATCCAAACTTATCAAAGCTTTTGGTATCGGTACTTTTTTCTTGTTCACATTGAACCATATTTTCTTACTTCAAGGTCATCCTTGCATGCATTTAACAGATAAAGGATGGTTTTTTGATGCAATGGATCGACCAGGGCTGGATTCAACTCATGCATCGGGACCAGCACAAACTTTCTTTCAGCAATTCGGGGATGCGGTATGGTTAAGCCCTCCGTTTTCAATTTTTCATCATTGAAATATAAAATATCAATGTCAATCGTTCTGGGTTGGTTCAAACCCATTCTCACCCTTCCCATGTGCTTTTCAATAGAGAGTGCAGTTTCCATGATTTCATCTACCCTGAGAGGTGAGTATACCTCCAGTACCTGGTTCAAAAATGCAGCCTGAGATTGATTTCCCCATGGCGCAGTTTCATAAATTGAAGAATACCGGTTGATGTTCCCAATTTTATCGGCTATTTCAATACAGGCTTGATCAAGGTTCCTCTTTCTGTCCCCAATATTACCACCTATCAATAAATAAACTTTGTTCATACAATCTATTCCCCCAAGGCGGTCAAAGTTCTTTAATTTTGTTTTCTAAATCAGATACGTTGAAAAATTTCTTCAAATCATTTTTTGCATCATTGCTGGCATTGATTGTATTCTTTGTCCTCATCTTTATATTGTTTTTCGGAATTGCAGGCAGTTTCATCGAAAGCAGCAAGCCAGAAGTTGGATCCACTGCAGTGCTGGTGATTGATTTGACCCAAGAG
>JBEAYH010000014.1:0-2818 GCA_041159435.1 Bacteroidota bacterium
ACTTGATCCACACAGTATATATATCCCCTTCCAAAAATTAAATGAAATCAACGAAGACCTGGATGGTTCATTTCAGGGAATCGGAATCGAATTCAATATATTGAAAGACACTGTGCATGTATTGCATGTGGTGGAAGGCGGTCCCTCCGAGAAAGCGGGCATCAAAACAGGTGACAAAATTTTAAAAGTGGATGAGCACAATGCAGTGGGAGTCAAGGATACAGAAGTTTTCAAGAAATGGGTCAAAGGGCCCAAAGGCACGAGCGTTCTGATTCAATTCTTGAGCGACGGCAGCATCGAAAACAAAAAAATAAACCGCGATGATATACCACTGCCCTCTCTGGATGCCTTTTATATGATAGATAACACAAAAGGATACATCAAACTCAACAGGTTTTCTAACAATACCTACAAGGAATTTTTGGATGCATTGCAAATGCTGACCAAAAAAGGAATGAAACAACTTATCCTTGACTTGAGAGACAATGGTGGTGGCATTTTAGAGGAGGCAATTGATATCATTGATGAACTGGTGGGCGGAGACCAGTTGATTGTGTATACAGAGGGACTTAAAAATCCAAAAAAGGAATACAAAGCAAAAAGAAAAGGAATTTTTGAAGATGGCAAAATCATTGTACTACTCAATGAAAGTTCTGCATCTGCAAGTGAAGTCATTGCCGGAGCGTTGCAAGATCTCGACAGAGCCACTATCATTGGAAGAAGGAGTTTTGGGAAAGGGCTTGTTCAGGAGCAATTTTCACTTTCTGATGGTTCTGCACTTCGTTTAACAACAGCAAGATATTATACCCCATTGGGAAGAAGCATTCAAAAGCCTTATGATAATGGCATGGAGGCATATGCATCAGAGATCATGCAGCGTTTTCACACAAATGAAAAAAACGATACCAGTAAATCCAAAAATGAACAAGTATTCACAACTGTAAAAGGGAAAAAGCTTTACGGAGGTGGAGGAATTACCCCAGACATCATCGTTCCGTTCGAACAAATTTTGCTTGATACCAACTTGAATGTTTTTTATAAAAACAACCTGCTCAGTTTCTTTGCATACAAATACTACATGCAGCACAGAAAGGAAATCAAATCATTTGGCAGTTTTCAATCATTCAATGCCAATTTCAATATGGATGAAAATACATTCAAGGCATTGATGAAAGAAACAGAGTCAAACATTCAGCTCAATCCAGCACAACAGCATTTTATCATGCAGCGATTCAAGGCCATGTTGGGAAGAATGCAATGGGGCCAATCAGCTTCTACTTATGTACTGAATGCAAAAGATCAAACCTATCTGAAAGCAGTTCAATCGCTCAATTAATTTTTTTATATATATAAATTTGAGAGCTGCACCTACCTGGTTGAAGCATCGCATTAATGTTGGAAATCAACCCAATCAACATGGCTGAAAAAAACCTGATACGGCCTGTTTTATATTTTTCACTCAGCATGCTCACATAAAAAGAATCAAACCACATAGGTTTCATTCCCAGCTTTGAAAAACCCTTGTCAGTCAGTAACCGATGAATTGTGTCTGGTGTAAAATGGTATAAATGTCTGGGCACATCATAGGCAGCCCAATGATGCTTGTAATGTTTGGCATCCCATGATGCGTGGTTGGGGACTGCAATCACCAAGATTCCATCTTGATTCAATACTTTTCTGAAATTCTCCAGTGTTTCATGCAAAGCATGTACATGCTCCAAAACATGCCACAATGTAATAACATCAAATTTATTTGAAGAAAGATGAAGCAACTCCTCTGGCGATAAAACAGATGATCCCAGCAAAGTTGAAGCTTTTTCCCTGGCTGACTTATCTGGCTCCATTCCAATAACATTCCAGCCCTTGTCTTTGGTAAATTTCAGAAATGCGCCGGTTCCACAGCCAAAATCAAGCAGTTCACCCTTTTTAGAATTTATATACGATTGGACAAGCTTAAGTTTTTGGCCTATTGAAAAATTTCTCACAGACTGATATACCTGATTGAATAAGCCTTTCTTGCTGTCGGTATGCGAGATATATTCGGCTGAATCGTAATATCGACCAATTTCGTGGATGGCAGGTGGATTTTCTGTAAACACAAATCCACATTGATTACACCGAACCAATTGAAATACCTCATGGGATACCGTATAATCCTTCACTCCATGAAATGAACTGGTATGGTGGTGTGAACAAATCGGACAATTCACAGGCATTATTTTATCAAAGTGTATGTAGTCTCTGTTTCATGCAGCGGCACATGATCATATCGTGCGTCCAACATAGAGAAATTACCAAGAAAAAATCTCACGACGATTGAAGCAACGGCTATTGAGATAAATACAACAGAAGCAATTTTCCATCCTTGCCATGCAGCTCCTCTGCGTTGGTCTTCAAAATATTGATGCAATTCATCTGAAGTCTGCATTTTGTCACCAGTCAATACATCATGAGAATATGCTTCCCTGACAACATGTTCGTATGCGATTTTATCTGAAAGAGATTCTATTTCCTGGTGTGGAGTAAATTCTATCTTTTTCGCATCATTGTAGGAGAAAAAACCAATGCCTTCCCACTCAACTTTACCATTGGCTTCAAGTTGCTGATTAGACTGAATAGAAAAATCTTCGTATAATTTATCCAATTCTTTATCAGATATGTTCAAACGAGACTTCAAATAAATATTCAGTAGTTCGTCTGTAGTTTCAATTCTTTGCTCAAAATGAAATCGAAAAATAGGTGAATAAAATACTTTATTGGCAAAATCATTGGTTGAAGGAACTCGGATCAAAGACAACATACCTAGTCCAGGCAATGC
>JBEAYH010000051.1:0-8934 GCA_041159435.1 Bacteroidota bacterium
GCTTTTTTTAGAATATCTTTTATGGGTATTGGTTTGCTGAATGATTCTTTTGTATCACCCACCAAGAATAATTTATTTTGAAGCAAGTCCAGTTTTTCAATTTGAACATTGGTAGGCAGAATGGAAACCAAAGCAAGATCTACCTCTCCATTGGTTAAACTTTCTAATACTTTGTTTTTATTTGTAACATCCATTGAAAGCTCAACTCCTGCATGCATTTTCATAAAATCTGCAAGAAAATGGGGCATTACATATTTACCTGTTGATACAACCGATATTTTTAATTTACCTGTCAGGAGTCCCTTGTATGCCAATGTTTTTGAATTGATGGCATTTACCTGATCAATGATATCTTCTACTGCCACAGCGATTTCTTTGCCAAAATCAGTGATGAAGATTTTTCTTCCAATCATTTCTGTAAGAGGGATATCAAACTGGTCCTGAAAATTTTTCAGTTGAATAGAAACTGCGGGTTGAGTGAGTTGCAGTTCTTCCGAAGCTTTTGTGATGCTTTGTGTTTGTACAATTTTTAGAAAAATCTGCAGTTGGTTCAGTGTATAGTTCATAAAAATATGTTATAAAAAACATTATAAAGATAAATAAAAATTATGATTAATTATCAACAACTTTGTGCGATTAAATCAGATATCATGACAAAAATTACTGTAGCAAAAGGGGATGGTATTGGTCCCGAGATCATGGACGCCACATTGGAAATCATTCTGGCAGCAGGTGCAAAAATTCAGGTAGAGGAAATTGAAGTAGGTGAGAAAGTCTATTTGGCGGGGAATACCTCCGGAATATCCAATGAATCATGGGATGTGATCAGAAGAAATAAAGTTTTCCTGAAGGCCCCCATTACTACTCCACAAGGGGGAGGATATAAAAGTTTGAATGTTACAACCAGAAAATTCTTGGGACTCTATTCGAATGTCAGACCATGCCGCAGTCTTCATCCTTTTGTTAGTACCAAGCATCCGGTTATGGACATCGTCATCATCCGTGAGAATGAAGAGGATTTATATGCTGGAATCGAGCACCAACAAACAGACGAGGTTGTACAGTGTTTGAAATTGATCAGTCGTCCTGGTTGTGAAAAGATTGTTCGATATGCATTTGAATATGCAAAGCAGCAAAACAGGAAGAAAGTAACCTGCTTCACAAAAGATAATATCATGAAGCAAACCGATGGTTTGTTTCATCAGGTTTTTGACGAAATCGCAAAAGAATATCCTGAAATTGAGAATGAGCATTGGATCATCGACATTGGTGCTGCGAAAATGGCTGATACGCCTGAAGCATTTGATGTCATTGTTATGCCCAATCTCTATGGAGATGTATTGAGTGATGTGGCGGCACAGATTACAGGTTCAGTCGGACTCGCAGGTTCAGCCAATATTGGCGAAGAGTGTGCAATGTTTGAAGCCATTCATGGATCAGCTCCAAGAAGAGCTGGTCAGAATGTTGCCAATCCATCAGGATTGCTTCAAGGTGCAGTGATGATGTTGAATCATATAGCACAGACAGATGTTGCAGAGAAAGTACAAAATGCTTGGTTGAAAACATTGGAAGACGGGGTGCATACCTATGATATTTACAAAGAAGGAATAAGCAAAGAAAAAGTAGGCACGAAGGAATTTGCGCAGGCGGTTATTGCGCGTTTAGGACAAAAGCCATCTATTCTGAAATCCGTTTCATATTCTGACAATGCAACCTTGCATTTACCTAAATACAAACGCAAAGCTCCTCAAAAGAAAGAATTGGTTGGCGTAGATGTTTTTGTGCATTGGGCAGGTGCCGATCCAAATCAATTGGCTACAGAAGTTAAAAAGATTGAATCTTCGGATGTTCAGTTGACAATGATTACCAACCGCGGAATAAAGGTCTGGCCTGACGGTTTCAAAGAGACTTTCTGTACAGATCACTGGAGATGCAGGTTTAAGCCAGTTGCAGGTAAAAAAATTGAGAAAGAACACATCATTCAATTGCTTCAGCAAACATTGAATCACAATATCGATGCCATCAAAACGGAAAATCTCTACGAATTTGATGGTGTTGTAAAGTATTCACTTGGTCAGGGGCAATAAAAGAACAGCAATGCAGATACAGTTAATAGAAGGAGATTTCAACAAAGCTGACTCACTAGAACTTGTTTCACAAATGATACAGGTTAAGATCAAGTATCATGAAAAAACAATTCAAAAGAACAGCAGTGAGGAAGATATCCAATACAGAGAATCTAAAATAAAGTTGTTGCAAGATGAATTATTGTTGGTAAGAGAAGAGCTTTCCAAATCAGCCGGCAATCTTCATATTCAGGCTAACATCACAATAGAATAAAATGAATAATTATTCTGTTCTAGGAACTGTTTTGTTTATGGCATCACTCATTTTGATATCCGCTTCTTTTGTTATGGAGAGTAAGTTGGCGGAGACTATCTGTGAGTCAGTTTCTTTACTTAGTGCGGTCGTCTCTTTCAATTTACTTTCCTCCAAAAAAGAAGTTAAATGAAACAAGGCTTAAGTATATAGTATGTTTGCCGGAAGAAAATTGGTCATAGCAACAATGCATCAAAAAGATCTTGTGATTGCTCGGCCAATTGAAAAAGCCTTGGGTGTCAATTGCTTTGTTGCAAGGGATTTTGACACAGATCAATTCGGAACATTCAGTGGTGAAGTAGAAAGAAAGTTGAGTCCCCTGGACACAGCAAGACTAAAATGCTATGCTGCGATGAAGGCCAATGCATGTGATTTGGCGATCGCAAGTGAAGGGTCGTTTGGCCCACATCCATCTATGTTTTTTGTTTCTGCTGACGATGAGTTGTTGGTATTGATTGATAAGAAAAACGAACTGGAAATTGTTGTAAGAGAAATTTCGACAGATACCAATTTCAGCAGCAAAGAAGTTACATTGAAAGGAGAGCTGATTGAATTTGCAGAGCAAGCCAAATTTCCATCACATGGACTTATTATGAAATTTGGGGGATCCCCACAACTAAAAATGTTGAAAGGTATTCAGGATTGGGATCTGCTTATCAGTAGTTTTGAACAGCACATTCAATTGCATCATTCCATTACTGTTGAAACTGACATGCGCGCATTTTGTAATCCAACACGCATGGAAGTGATTCAAAAAACCGTGCATAAACTCATCGAAAAGATCAATTCCGTTTGTCCAACGTGCAATACCCCAGGATTTGGCATTACCGATCAACGCGAGGGTCTTCCATGCAGCTCTTGTGGTTGTCCGACCAGGTCTACACTTGCTTATATCAGCACTTGCCAAAAATGTGCATATACAAGGGAAGAAGTTTATCCACTCGGAAAAATCAATGAAGATCCTATGTTTTGTGACAATTGTAATCCTTGAATTCATGCAAAGTTTAATCATCAAAAATGCTCAATTGGTAAATGAAGGCATCATTGCTGTTGCCGATGTATTGATTAAGGGTCAGCGCATTGAAAAAATTGCTCAAACAATCAGCGATCCCCATGCAGATGTTTTGGAAGCTGAGGGACTTTTTCTTTTGCCCGGGGTTATAGATGATCAAGTTCATTTTAGAGAACCCGGACTCACACACAAGGCAAATATATATTCTGAATCAAGGGCGGCAGTGGCAGGAGGTGTGACATCCTTCATGGATATGCCGAATACAATTCCCAACACACTCAGTTTAGATTTACTTGAAGAAAAATACAATCTTGCCGCAGCATCCTCATTGGCCAATTATTCATTCTTCATGGGGATCAATCAGCACAATTTAGAAGAGGCACTTCAAACAGATCCTCAAACAGTTTGTGGCATTACAGATGATGGGTTGTATTTCAGTGATGAGAAAGGCATTCTTGCCAATTATCCGGATTTTCTTGAAAAATTATTTTCAAGAAGCAATACGCTTGTTGCGCTTCACAGTGAAGACGACGCTATCATTCATGCCAATATTCAAGCATACAGAAAAAAGTATGGAGAAGATATTCCTGTGCAGTTACATCCACTGATCAGAAGCGAAGAGGCCTGTGTGACAGCTACTAAAAGGGTATTGGATATTGCCCGGAAACACAACAATCGCCTCCATTTTTTTCACATATCAACGGCAGCTGAAGCATACTTGTTTGATCATGAATCGCCCGTTAATAAAAAACGCATCACTGCAGAAGCATGTATTCATCATTTATATTTTTCCGATCAAGATTATGAGAGACTTGGGTCTAAGATCAAATGGAATCCAGCTGTAAAGTCAACCTACGACAAACAAAAATTACTGGAGGCATTGCTTCAAAATCATATTGATATCATTGCCACCGATCACGCACCACATACCATCGAAGAAAAATCCGGTACTTATTTTAAGTCAATGTCTGGCGGACCATTGGTACAGCATAGTCTTTTAGCCATGCTTGAATTTTATCATGAGGGGAAAATAAGTCTGGAACAACTCGTCCAAAAAATGAGTCACAATGTTGCAGAAATATATCGCATCATTGATCGTGGGTACATACGGGAAGGTTATTATGCTGATTTGGTGCTTGTAAATCCGAACACACCTACAAAGGTTCAAAAGGGAAACCTCTTGTATACATGCGGATGGTCGCCTTTTGAAAATACAGTATTTCAAAGCAGTATTTCCCATACAATTGTCAACGGAAAAATTGTTTATCAGCAGCAGCAGATCAATGAAGGGGTCAATGGACAGCGGTTGAAATTCTTGAGAGATAGATAACAATCATTCCGTTATACTTATCGTGTAATCAATATCTGTTCAATGCTGAAAAATGGCTATTTTCAGCGGCGGATGAAAATCAGGACTGACATAGCAGTTTTCTTCTTCTTGTGTTTGATTTTTCAGAATACTGTTCATGCACAGAGCAGGATGCAATTCTCCGGAATGTCTGGTACCATGCTTGCACATTCAACATACAATAGAAATCTTGACAAACGCAAATCATTGGGCGTTCAGTTTTCTTATTTGTGGGATTTATCATTGGATACTTTGAGCACTTCAAAAGAAATTTCAAAAAAATATGTTGGGATTTCAATTTACGGCATCGACATGGGGGATGGATTTTTGAATGGTGATCATACAGCCAGAAAAAGATTACCTGCTATGGGATTTGCAACAGGCGGAATGATCATCACAGGTATACAGAGGAAGTTACAAGGTGTGTTGGGGCAAAGCAGTCTTGGATTGCAATTTGGATTTGGTCCTATGTTGGTATCAAAATATTATGATGCAGTAAAAAATCCAGCCAATCAGGCGATTGGATCAAGATTGAATTTCGGAAGCCAATTGAAATTGCAATTCACCCATTTATTATCTACTCATTCCGCTATCGGCATTGGAGCAGAAATGTTTCATGTTTCCAATACCAATTTTCAGAAACCCAATGTTGGTTTGAATTATCTACAGGGGAATTTTTCATTCATTCATTTATTTCATGGGAAAGATGCAATGAAAAAAAATGTCCGACAGTCTTTTTCGAAAAAAACAGCCATTGCTCGGTATCAACTTTCTTCGAGAGCTGCATTCAGAAAATTCAGGATGGATTATCCAGTCAACTATGCTGTTTTGGTTTTGGAGGCTGATTATGGTTTTCAGAAAAAATATCCAGCTGCAAAAGAGCATGAATCGATGTATAAAGTCCCTGCAATTGAATGGCGAGCAGGGTTGAATTATTTTTATGAAATGCCCAGATCTGTACAAACGACTGATGGGAAGACACTTTCTTTGGAAGCGCGATCTGAATTGGGTTTATACGGACGTGCATTGTTCCGTATGGGGTGGGTGGATATTTTTGTTGATTTGGGATATTATTTGATTCCTCCAAAGACAGACCGGATTGATATGTTGCAGAAAAATAAATATATATACAATGCAATTGGTTCTCAATACCGGCTCGCGAAAAATCTATTTTTGATTCACCGTATGAAGGCGCATTTTCAAATTGCAGATTATTTGGAAATGGGACTTGTTTATCGTTTATAGATCGTTAAATCATTTACGAGCGGTGCTGTATTTACTACCTTTGTATCAACAACGAATGCGGATCATTTATGAGTACAGAGGCCATTTCAGTGTTTGATATGTTTAAGATATGCGTGGGTCCCTCCAGTTCACATACCCTGGGTCCATGGCGCGCTGCAGAGCAATTCATTCAATTTCTTCAGAAAACAGAGCAGCTCAAACTTGTAACAGGATTAAAAGTACTGCTCTATGGTTCCCTTGCCAAAACAGGGAAGGGGCATGGCACTGATTTGGCAATGGTGTTGGGATTATCAGGTGCTGATCCGATTACAATTCCTGTTGAATCCATCAATCCAGATTTTGAAAAAGTTGTAAAACAAAAAAAGATATGGTTAGAAAATCAGCATTGTATTGACTTCGATCCTTCTGTCGATATTGTTTTCCTAAAAAATGAAATACTGCCTTTTCATCCCAATGGAATGAATTTTCAAGTTGAGTTGAGCAATGGTGCCCATTTGAGCAAGACATATTATTCTATAGGCGGGGGCTTTGTTGTTCAGGAAGGAGAAGAAAATCATCAAAAAACAACCGCTTCGGTTCCATATCCAGTAAGCCATGCAGATGATTTACTGAAATGGTGCAAGGAAGAGAATAGGCAGATTCATGAAATTGTTTTTGCCAATGAAATGATCTTGCGTGATGAACATGCAATTCATACAGGGGTGTTACACATATGGGCAACCATGCGTGATTGCATTTATCGCGGTTGTTATGCCAAAGGTGAATTGCCTGGTGGACTTAAAGTGAAACGAAGAGCCAGTACCATCAATCAATCTTTGTTGAAAGATCACGATCCAAAGGATTGCGTCTCTTGGATGAAAGCTGTTTATGAGGGCGGGAATGATTTTCGTTATATACTTGACTGGGTAAGTTGTTTTGCGCTGTCTGTCAATGAGGAAAATGCTTCATTTGGAAGAGTAGTTACTGCGCCCACCAATGGAGCAGCAGGTGTAATTCCTGCAGTGTTGATGTATTTTGTGATTTTTTGTGACGGTGATGATGATAAAATCATTCGTTTTCTGTTGACTGCATCAGAGATCGGCAGCATATTTAAAAAAGGCGCCACCATTTCTGCAGCAATGGGAGGTTGCCAGGCAGAAATCGGTGTTTCTTCTGCCATGGCAGCAGCTGCGTTGGCAGAAGGCATTGGCGGTACACCACAGCAGGCATTGATGGCAGCGGAGATTGCGATGGAACATCACCTGGGATTGACATGTGATCCGATAGGAGGTTTGGTGCAAATTCCATGTATTGAAAGAAACACCATGGGAGCAATCAAAGCGATCACAGCTGCACAGCTCGCGCTGCAAAGTACTCCTGGTGATGCAATCGTTAGTTTGGATAAAGTCATAGCAACCATGTGGAACACGGCATTGGATATGAATCATAAATACAAAGAGACGGCCGATGGCGGATTGGCTGCACAGATTTCCATTGGATTGCCGGAGTGCTGATTGTGATATAGATTGTTAACTTCAACATACATTTATTTTTATGGAATCATCCAAGAAAATAAGATATGCCTTGGCATTGTTAGGGAACATTGTATTCAGTCTTGGCTTATGTGTTTTCGGCGAGGCTGTTATTGCAAAATTCAATGCAGGTAATTGGTTTTATCTAGGTACAGCATCTCTTGTATTGATCAACGCCGGACTTGGATTGATGATCAAACATAAATGGGGAAAATTTTAGTTAGCTGCACGTGTACGATTTAAACTAAAGTACAGCTGTACTTTTTGTGAACTCTTGGGGGTTGATTATTTCCTTTTGATGAATACAACGCCAGGTACTGCACGTTCCACGCCACCGCTTGGTCGGACAGTAGATTGGCCATTGATGATAAAAGATGTTGACCCCCCACCATCTAAATTTATTGCACCCGTGCACCCCATGTATTTTATAAATTCTGCTAGTTTGGCGAGGTTGATACCAGGATAGCCGTCAGTAGTGTTGTCTCCTTCAACAGCCAGTAGAATAATGATTCCTTTATCTGTATGTGCAATTGCAGATCTTGGTCTATTGTCAGTATTGTTTATGCTGATTAATTCTTCCTCATCACTGATCCATACAGATCCTCCCTTTAATAACATCGGAGATCCGCCAACAGCAATTGGTACAGTCCAAATATTTCCACCTGCAGGAAACCTTTCATCTGGAACAGGTTGTGGAGGGGATCCCAACCGATTAGGAGATGGTTCTGTGTAACGATAGATTATATCGTTGGTATTCCCAACATGGTAGATCCATTCAACCGAAGGGTCGCCGGATGAGCTTATCCCAAATGCAGCACGTGTTGGGTAGTATGGAACATTGGCACCGTTGTAAGATCTGCTTACTGATTTAATATTTGGAGAAAAAACTGCATTGTATTTTATGAGACTGTACGATTGATTTCCTCCAAAGAATCCTGCGTTCAGGCATGCAAATTTTGTGTCTGTTTCCTGTGCATAAAACTCACTTGGTTTCTTGGCAGTTCCGGATAGCAGTGGCTTGAGTTCAAGGTAACTGATTTTTGAGTTGAATGCAACTGCAAATGCTTTGACCTTAGCATTGCTAAAAATTGTATCGAATGAATATGCTTCAATACCTTCTGGGAAGCCTTTGGAGAGTACCATATCAAATTTCCATCCTTTTGGTAATTTGATCAGTTTCGCAGTATCACCGGTTGCAACCGGCAATGGAGTAGGAGTTGGCTGAACAGTAGGCTGATTCGGAGTACTGCTTTCACCAGGTGCTTTGCTACACGCAAGTAAAATGAAAAATATAATCTGATAAAGCAGCTTGTAAATACTTTTCATAAAATTTCTGGTTCAATCAATATACAATGAGATCTACAATATAGAATAAAGTTCGTTCATTTTCATTTGTTCACTTAGGCAAGTTCACTTGCCACGTTCACAAATAAAAATGC
>JBEAYH010000063.1:0-11758 GCA_041159435.1 Bacteroidota bacterium
CACATATTCTTCTACTGAATGCAAGGCCATTTCACCGGTAAACAAATTAGGACAAGGCAGTCCCATGAAAGAAAGTCTTGATCCATCCGTTCCACCCCTTACCGGAAGCATCACTGGTTCGATACCGCAGTTCAACATAGCTTGTTTCGCATATGCAACAATGTGGGGATGTTGATCCAGCACTTCTTTCATATTACGGTATTGCTCGAACTGCTTCATGCGATAACTCGATCCCTTGTATTGACCAATCACTTGTTGAGCGGCTTGTTCAATGATGGTTCTGTAGATACTCAGTTTATCCGCCTCAAAATCACGCAAAATAAATTTGATTGTTGCCTGTTCAGCGCTTCCCCGGATATCTGTTGGATGTAAAAATCCTTCTCTTCCTTCTGTGACTTCAGGAGCCATGTCGGATTTTGGAAGCTTTTCGATGATCTCTGCAGCAAGTTTGATGGCGTTGATGAGTTTTCCTTTGGCTGATCCTGGATGGGCAATCACACCATTGATCTCTAATTCCAATCCATCTGCTGAGAAAGTCTCTGATTCAAGTGATCCCAGTTCACCGCCATCAAGGGTATACGCAACATCTGCACCTAGCTTTTTAATATCCAGGTGTTCAACTCCCCTACCAACTTCCTCATCGGGAGTGAACAATAATTTTATTTCACCATGAAGCACATCTGGATATTGCTTCAAATATTGGGCAAGTTCCATGATGATAGCAACTCCTGATTTATTATCCGCCCCTAACAGCGTATTCCCACTTGCAGTGATGATATCATCACCCAACTTGTTTTTTAGATAAGGGTGGTTGTTCATTGAAATAACTTGGGAAGAGTTGTTTGGAAGTACTATATCCGACCCGTCGTATGCGAAATGAATCATGGGTTGCACATCCTTACCGCTGCAATCGGGTGCTGTATCCACATGAGAACAAAAACAAATTACAGGGATCTTTTTACTTGAGTTGGAAGGGATGGTTGCAATCACATACCCCCACTCATCCATGCATACATCGTTCCAACCCATCTCTTTCAATTCCTCCACCAACAATTTTGACAAATCCTTTTGTTTTTCTGTAGATGGATATGATTGGCTTTCTGGATCGCTTTGTGTATCCAACCTTACATAACGCATGAATCTTTCTGCGATGTTTGAAATCTTTGACATGGTTCAATTGAATCGAAATCCTTTTAGAAAAGTTGATACGTCCATTCGCTTCTTCCCTTCCAGTTGTAGTTCCTTTGCATAAACCCATCCGTCTGGAACAGAAAACCTGAGATAAGTTTTGCCGTCGGTATCAAACTGTCCGGGTGCACGCTGATGCTTTTCCAATGTATAATCTGCATCAAAAATTTTCAACAATTTATCATTGAGCATTGTAAATGCAGTTGGATAGGGAGAGAGTCCCCTGATCAAGTTAAAAACCTCTTTTGCATGTTTGCTCCAATCAATCTTACAAGTATCGGTATGTATTTTCGGTGCTGCTGAAATGAGCGCCGCTGTTTCCTGACGTTGTGCAACAGGTTGAATTGTTCCCTTGCAATATCCCTCCAAAGTTTTGAAAACAAGCAATGCACCTGCATCCATCATTCTGTCATGTAAGGAACCTGCATGTTCCTTTTCACCGATTGCAATGGTCTCCTTCATCAGAATATCACCTGTATCAATTTCATGCTGAAGTTTAAAAGTGGTGATGCCCGTTTCCTTCTCACCATTGATGATTGCCCAATTGATGGGAGCGGCGCCTCGGTATTGAGGAAGCAAAGATGCATGCAAGTTGATTGTACCCAATGGAGGCATGTTCCATACTGCTTCTGGAAGCATTCGGAATGCTACTACAACTTGAACATCTGCCTTCAGTGAGTGTAGTTCATCTAAAAAATTTGGATCTTTCAATTTTTCAGGCTGCATGACATGTAGACCTTTTTCCACTGCATACTTTTTTACTGCACTTTGTGACAGTTGCATTCCTCTTCCAGCAGGCCTATCAGGAGCAGTAACCACACCCACAACATTGCATCCTACTTTTACGAGTTGGTCCAATACAGCAACCGCAAAAACAGGCGTTCCGAGAAATACAATTCTACAGGTGTTGATATCAGGCATGCGCAAAATTACTGATATAGCAAATACTTCTTGCGAATGCTTTTGAAGGTTGCAAGTGCAGGTTCCCATGTCTTTCGGATGGAATCAGCACTCATGCCTTGCTGTATTTGTTTCATCAGTAAATCACTTCCGGCAAGTTTGTTAAAAAAAGCTGCCTTGGTATCGCCTGACTTGGGGAGGATGAAGAATTTTTCTTTTTCAGGGAACAGTTTGTAGGCTTCAATTAAATATTCCAGGTGCAATTGACCATTTATCTTTTTTCTTGCTTCTGATGGATCACCAGAGAGATTCCATCCGTAACATACCTGATCTTTCAATTTTGGATTAGCGGCACCCGGCATGCTTTGGGGTGTAAAAGCAACCATATTGCTGGGCAGTGATGGATGTCCAAATATTTGAAAAGGGGCAGAAGTCCCTCTGCCTTCACTCAGTACAGTTCCTTCAAAAAAACAGGTGGAAGGATACCAGTATACAGCAGTCAAATCAGGCAGATTGGGCGATGGCTTGATGGGGAGCGGATATACTTTGTTCCTATTGTAATATAAACAGGGGATGACGATCAGTGGTTCTTCTCCTGTTGACTTCATTGCGCGATATCCTTTCATTGCCTGGAGATCAATCCAGTCCTCACCCACAAGCATCCTTGCATACTCTCCAATCGTCATTCCATATACCACAGGCACGGGCTGCATTCCGACAAATGATTTGAATGCAGTATCCAATACTGGGCCATCAACATAATGACCGTTGGGATTGGGACGGTCTAAAACAATGATTGATTTTTTCTGGGAAAAACCTGCTTCCATGAAATGCTGCAAAGAAGATATAAATGTATAAAACCTGACACCTACATCCTGTATGTCAAATACCAATATGTCAATATCTTTCAAATCATCCTCAGATGGTTTCTGTTTGGCTCCATACAGAGAGATGACTGGAATTCCAGTTTTAGTATCAATGTAATTGCCAACTTTTTCACCTGCATCAGCCACTCCCCTGAAGCCATGCTCTGGACCGAATATCTTTTTGATTGAAACATTGTTTTCAAGCAAAATATCTACCAAATGTTTTTCACCAACCATGGAAGTTTGATTGGCGAAAATGGCAACTTGTTTTCCCTTCAATAATTGAATGTATGCACTTGTATTCGCAGCCCCAGGCTGTATACTGTTTTGTCCCAGCACTTGCATGGAAATGAGAAAACAAAGTGAAACAATCGAAAAGAAAATTATTTTTTTCATTTAACTAAAATATTACCCTAAAAGTAAAAGAATAAAGTTAGTTTCGGCCCTTATTTAGATTAAAATCAAGAATTATGCAAGCAAAAAAAGGTGATGTAGTAAGGGTACATTATACAGGAAAATTGACGGATGGATCACAGTTCGACAGTTCAGTGGGACGTGCACCATTGGAATTCACATTGGGTGCTGGCCAGATGATCGCTGGCTTTGATGCAGGTGTGATGGGAATGACAATTGGTGAAAAAAAGACCCTCAACATCGATCCAGCAAATGGATATGGACATAAGAATCCGGAGGCAATCATTGATTTCCCAAAATCAAATATCCCAGAAGGAATGAGCATTGAGATTGGAATGAAACTGAATCTTCAAAACGAATATGGTCAGCCTGTTCCGGTTGAAGTCGTTGAAATCAAAGAGGAAGCCATTGTAATGGATGCCAATCATTTTCTGGCAGGAAAAGATCTAATATTTGATATTGAACTCGTTGAGATCATTTCTTAAGCTTGCTTCACAATACTGAAACACCACCTCAACAATTTTCCTTTGTAATCAAATGGCTCTGTTGAGGTGGTGATTTCTTTTACAGCTCCTCTTATGCTTTCTGCTTCTATTTGAAACTTCCTTGCATTTGTACTGAAGATCAGCTCACCGGTATGTTTAAGTTTGTCTAAACAAAGATTGATCAATTCAACATGCATTTGCTGCACATCAAATATTTCCTTCATCGATTTACTGTTGCTAAATGTAGGTGGGTCCAAAATGATCATATCAAAATAATTGTTCTGCAGTGTAGGCAATAATTGCAGCACATCGCCACGCTTGTATATATATTGATCACCCTTGTATCCATTCATTTCCATGTTGCGCTTGGCCCAATCAAGATAGGTGTTGGAAAGATCAATAGATACCACTTCACTTGCATACCCTGCTGCAGCATACACAGAAAATGATCCTGTATAACAAAATAAGTTGAGCACTTTCTTGTCAGCTGACTTCTCCCGAACCATTGAGCGTGTTATGCGATGATCCAAAAAGAGTCCAGTGTCCAAATAATCTGTAAGGTTTACCGAGAACTGGAGTCCCCCTTCATGCGCAACCATATAATCTCGAACTGAAGCGGTTTTCAAGTATTGGTCATGTCTGTTTTCTTTTACCTTCCGCTCTTTTACATGTATTTGTTCGTCTGATTTATTGAGTGCTTTTTTAATTACTTCCAGACTGCCATCAAGCCATGCAATGTATTCTTCAAGCGTAAGCCTATGCTGGCTCCTGTATTCAGTCACCAGTAGTTCATTTTCATATACATCGATGATCAGTGGGAATTCAGGCAAATCCCTGTCATACAACCTGTAACAACTGATGTTTTGTCTTGATGCCTCCTTGGATCTGATTTTAAACACCTTTTTAAGGCGATTTTCAAACATCAAGAGCTTTTGATCCAACATAACAGCAAGTTAAGAAATGAAAAGCTTACCCTAACTTTGAAAAAAAGTTCATCATGAGATTTCTTCTATATTTTTTCTTTGCAACCATCTTCTCTTGCAGTTCAAATGGACAACAGTCCGTGAAACCCTCTGTATTTCATAAAGCGATACAAAAAGAAGGTGCTCAGATTCTGGATGTCAGGACTGCTGATGAATATAAAAGTGGACATATAAAGTTTGCACTGCAAGCAAACTGGATGAACAAAACTGAATTCAAAGACAGAACAGCATCCCTCGATAAATCCAAGACGGTTTATATTTATTGCTTAAGTGGAGGCAGAAGCAGCGCTGCAGCAAGCGAATTGAGAATGCAGGGCTACGAAGTCATTAATTTGGAAGGTGGCATCAATGCCTGGAAAGCCAATGGCATTGCAGTCGAAGGAGTTAACCCCAATGCCAAGCAAACCTCGCTGGAAGCATACCATGGTCAAATAAACAGCAACGCGCTGACACTGGTTGATTTTGGCGCTGAATGGTGCCCCCCTTGCAGGAAAATGGAACCGATCCTGCAATCATTTGTAAATGACAACAAGAGCAGACTTGCGCTTATCAAAATGGATGGCGGAATTGAAACTACGCTCATGGAATCTTTAAAAGTAGAAGCCTTGCCTACTTTCATTCTTTACAAGGATGGCAAAGAAATCAAAAGGAAGCAAGGCCTCATGAGTCGTGAAGAATTCAACGACTGGTTGAAATAAATTATTTTTTTGCTCGCTGCATGGCATTTTGAGATGGTCCTGTTCTTGGAGCACCGGGTCCGCTCAAAGTAGCATTTGCTTTAAACAACTGGAATTTACTGGGCATTTCTTTTACCGGCCACATGCCGTTGGCTTCATCAATATCTGCTGTTTCTTTCATAGGATCCAATTGAATGGATTTTACTTCTTTGTTCTTCACAAACACTTTTGAAACCTTGTGTTCATTCAATCTCCAGATGGTAACAGGAATGCGATCAACTTCTTTACTGCCATCCACGAATGTCCATTCTACAATGATAGGCATCAGCATGCCTCCCTTATTGCTGAATGTAAGTTCATATAGATTCTTATCAGCCCATTTGGCATAATTTTCTTTATCCTTGTTGCCCTCTACACGCTGTTGTGCCATGTCTTGGAACATTTTTACATCGGCATTGCGATTGTAGTAGTAAAAATCTCTTAAAGTTGTATCGCGGTCAGTATAGAAATTGATTTTCTTTTCCTCGCGGTTTCTGATTTTACTGATGCTTTCAAATTCAGGGGATTTCAGCATTGCATTATTCTTCTCAGCATCGAGCTTGAACCATTTTACGCTGTCCAATGAGATATCAACCGGATCTGTGCCATAATACCAGCCTCTCCAGAACCAGTCAAGATCTACAGCACTGGCATCTTCCAATGTTCTGAACAGATCATTGGGAGTCGGATGTTTGAAAGCCCATCTTCTTGCATATTCTTTGAATGCATAATCAAAGAGTTCTCTTCCCATAATAGTCTCCCGTAAAATATTCAATCCAGTTGCAGCTTTTGCATAAGCATTGGATCCAACATTCGCAACATTATCACCCTTGGTCATGATCGGCTCCAACAAATCCTTTGAAAGGCGCATGTAATCAGTAATCAAGTGAGCAGGACCTCTTCTAGAGGGATAATTGTTGTCGAATTCCTGCTCGGTCAGAAATTGAACAAATGTATTCAAGCCTTCATCCATCCACCAATATTGTCTTTCATCTGAATTGATGATCATGGGGAAGAAGTTATGTCCCACTTCATGAATGATTACACCAATGGCTCCATACTTTGTTGCTTCGCTGTAAGAGCCATCTTTTTCTGCTCTTCCAAAATTCATGGCAAGCATGGGATACTCCATCCCAATGGCAGCTTCAACTGAAATAGCAACTGGATATGGATATGGGATGGTAAAGTCTGAGTATGTTTTAATGGTATGATACACAGCTTTTGTAGAATACTTTCTGTAGATCGGATAGGCTTCTTTTCCATAGTAGCTCATGCACATTACTTTCTTTCCCTCAATATCTACACTCATTGCGTCCCAGACCAAACGGCGGGAGGTATTGAAAGCGAAATCGCGAACGTTGATTGCTTCATATACCCATGTTTTTTTCTTGGTTGATTTATCTTTCGCATTTTCAAGTGCTTCATCCAATGTAACAATTTCAACAGGGTCGTTTGCTGACTGTGCTTTTTGCCAACGGCCCAACTGCGTTGGAGTAAGTAATGCGCTGTAATTTTTACATTCACCAGTAGCAGCCACAATATGATCTTCTGGTACCGTAATGTTGACTTTGTAGTTCCCAAATGTCAGTGCAAATTCAGCACCGCCAGTGAATTGAAGATGTTGCCACCCTTGGAAGTCACTGTATACTGCCATCCTGGGATACCACTGCGTGATCGAATAAAGATTGTTGTCGTCATCTGCAAAATGTTCATAACCGCCTCTTCCATATCTGGTTAACTTATCATTGATTTTATAATTCCAGCTTACCTTGAAAACAAATTTTTGCCCGGATCTCAGCGGAATGGGCAATTCGATTCTCATCATGGTTTGATTGACAGTATACTTCAACGCATTCCCTGCAGCATCGGTGAGTGATGTAATATTGACACCATAGCCCTTCATGTATTCAGCTGGATTCATTTGTCTGAGTTGCAGATCGGTCATGCCTTCTCTCATGGAAGAAGGTTTATCATAATTATTGTTGCTGTTGGGATGATGAAAATTTTCATCTACCTGCAACCATAAATAAGTAAGCACATCAGGAGAATTATTAAAATAAGTTACAGTTTCAGAACCGGTGAGGATATTTTCTGCTTCATTTATATCTACATTGATTTCATAGTCAGCGCGCTGTTGCCAGTATTTGGGACCGGGTGCACCACTGGCGGTGCGATATTCATTGGGATCTTGCAAAAGATAATCGAGCTGCTCAAAACGATTGCCATGGTTAGAACCTTGATTTCTCAATGGCTGGGCCATTGCCGTCATGAAGCTCATTAGAGATACCAAAAAGAGCAGAAGAAAATGTCTCATTTCAAAAATTTTAAATATTAAAACGGAAATCTTTCTATTGAAAGTTTAAGTGCCAATCCAAGTATCAGCGATGAAAAACTCAGAACCCATTCTCTTGAAGTGAAAAGCCTGGTCATTCCTGCGAGTAAACTTATCAAGAGCACCAACAATACTACGAAAATTTGTCCGATTTCCAACCCTACATTGAAGCCAAAAATACTCCACACCATATCTTGATTTTTGGAGATCATAAACCGTACGGTATTGGCGAATCCCAGACCATGGATCAATCCAAAAAAAAGCGCCATGGCATACTGCAGTTTATCCGTTTGATTCAATGAAGATCTTTTTCTACAATTCATAAGGCTGGAAAAAACAATGGTACATGGTATGGCAAATTCAACCCAACTGTCTTTTAAACGAACCAGGTCCATCCCGCTTAAAAACAATGTTACAGCGTGCCCAACGGTAAAGGCTGTAACAAGTACCAAGACTTGCTTCCAATGTTTGAATTGATATACGATGGACAACACTGCAATAAAATACAAGTGATCCAGTGCATCGAAACTGATGATATGATCCCAGCCGAGGAGAAAATAATATTTAAAATCAGTTGGATGCATAATTCTAAAATAAATCTGACTTTTGCAAGGTATGAAATACCTGAAAATTTGCCTTGCTGGACTGCTGATGATGGCTATTGTTTCCTTCAGGCATCCTTTTTATGTATCAGTAACCGAAGTTGAATACAGCAGCAAAACAAAGGAAGTAGGTATGTCAATCAAGGTCTTCCCGGATGATCTCGAGGAAACCCTGAGAGAATTCAATGGAAACAAATATGATGTTGTGAGGGGTGATAAAAAAACAATTGGAGCAGTGCTGGAAAAATACATCAAACAACACATCAACATTAAACTGAATGGAATACCAAAGCCTTATCAAATGATTGGCTATGAAAATGACAAGGAATCCATATGGATGTATTTTTCTATTTCCAACCAACCGGGTGTTCGTTCAATCGAAGTAGAATCTGACTTGATGTATGCATACAAGCAGGAGCAAACCAATATCATTCACATCAAACTGGATGAAAAGAGAGAAAGCTTTCGCCTGATTGCTCCTGAAAAAAAGGCCATGCTCAGAAAATAATTACTTGGATGCATTTGCGACAGCAATGGCACGGATGGTTTCATCGGCAAAGGCAGCAAATGCCTCAGATGTGATGCCATTGTCACCAATGATAGCAGGCAATCCCTTGTCACCCCCCTCACGGATGCTCTGAACCAATGGAATTTGTCCAAGAAAATTCAAATCGAGTTGATCAGCTAAATTTTTTCCGCCATCTTTTCCAAAAATAAAATACTTGTTATTGGGTAGCTCTTCCGGTGTAAACCAAGCCATGTTTTCAACAAGTCCAATGATGGGCACTTTCAATTGTGTTTGATTGAACATAGCTATTGCCTTTTTGGCATCCGCCAAAGCAACTTCCTGTGGAGTGGTCACAACCACCACTCCGGTAACTGGAATGGTTTGAACAAGGGTCAGGTGAATATCGCCTGTGCCGGGAGGCATGTCAATCACCAAGTAATCGAGTTCGCCCCAGTGAACATCTGTTACAAATTGTTTGATGGCACTGCTGGCCATGGGTCCGCGCCAAACGACTGCACTTTTTTCATCGACCAGCAAACCGATACTGATGAGCTTGATTCCATGTTGTTCGAGAGGTAAAATCTTATCCTTTCCTTCTATGTTTTCCATGAAAGGTCTCTTTCCTCTTACACCAAACATGATGGGCACACTTGGTCCATAAATATCTGCATCCATCAATCCAACTTTTGCTCCCTGCTTGGCCAGGGCAAGTGCCAAATTTGCCGAGACAGTTGATTTCCCAACACCACCTTTTCCACTCACCACAGCGATGATATTCTTCACTCCGGGAAGTACTGCAGTCAAATCAACACGCAATGAGCTTGTGTTGGCAGTAAAGTTGACAATTACTTCCAGTGCATCGCTCACATGTTCATGGATGGCTTTTTCGCAGTTTTTACGGATGAGCTCTTTCAGGGGACATGCAGGCGTGGTGAGTACGATGGTAAATTCAACGGATGTATCATTCAATTTGATATCTCTTACCATTTGCAGGGTAACCAGGTCCTTTTTCAGGTCAGGCTCCTGAACGGTTGACAATGCCTTCAAAATCGCTTCCGTACCCATATATATAAATGTTAAAATGAAAAGAATTGCAAAAATAACCAATCATCGGCTACTTTTTTTATGAAAAAGAAACAGTTAATTTGCACAGAATGTTGTCGATGAGAAAGCTTTTTTTTCTGCTGTGCTTGTTTCTTGGATTGCTTCCCTCTGCTGCAAGGGCACAGTTTGAGACATTTAGAGATTCAGTTGTTCAATTATACGGAGTGGTCATGACTGCCGACAGCTTAAGAGGACTCCCAGCGGTGAGCATTGTTGTAAAAGGCACTGGCAGAGGAACACTCACCAACACACAGGGTGTTTTTTCCATTGTTGCACTGAAAGGAGATGAAATTGAATTCAGCTGCATTGGATTTAAAAACAAAATCACCAAGATCCCATTCGATTTGGTAGGAAATCAGTTCAGCATCATTCAATTGATGGTGAATGATACTACATTCCTGCCAGCTGCTATCATCAAACCGCGTCCAACAAGGGAGCAATTTGAAAGAGATTTTGTCTCTACAGATGTGCCAGATGACAACATCGAAATAGCCAGAAAAAATACCGATATCACTACAAGAAGAATATTGATGCGGACGCTTCCAAGTGATGGAAAAGAAGCCATTAATATGAATTTGGCAAGAGGTGCGCAGAAATATTATTACTCAGGGCAAGCCCCGCCGGTCAACATCTTTAATCCATTTGCATGGGGTGAATTCATTCGAAGTTGGAAGCGTGGTGATTACAAGAAAAAATAATTCCCAACATTGACAAAAAGAAGCGTCACGGTTTTTTGCGGCTCAAAGAGCGGAAACAATCCACTGTTTGAAAAAGGGGCTGCAGAACTCGGTACTGCATTGGCAGATAAAAACATCGCTCTGATTTATGGTGGTGGAGCCAAAGGCATCATGGGTGCACTTGCCAACAGTGCGCTGGCAGCAGGCGGCAATGTTACCGGCATCATTCCTCAGGTTTTGATTGATTGGGAAAGACAACATCCATCTCTTACCCATGTCATCATAACAAATGATATGCATGAGCGAAAAAAATTGCTTTATGAAAAAGGCATGGCAGGGATTGTACTGCCTGGCGGATTTGGAACGCTCGATGAAATGTTTGAAATGCTGACTTGGAATCAGTTGAGCATCCACAACAAAAAAATATACATACTAAATACGGCGGGTTTTTATGATCATTTGATCATGCACCTGGAGCATTTGATTGAAAAAGATTTTTTATACGAACCTTTGTGGGAACGGATTCATGCTTTTGCAGATCCAATCAGCCTGGTGCAAGCATTGGACAAAGATCTTGCCCATCATTAATCAAATATTTTCCCTGCATTCAGGATATTATTGGGATCAAATGCTTTTTTTATCTCTTTCATGAGTCTGAAGTGCACTGGCTCAAACATCACATCCATATATCCTTTCTGAATGAGGCCCACTCCATGCTCTCCACTGATGGTTCCCCCCAATTTTTTTACTGCAGCAAACAACTCCCTCAGTATTGCATGCATTTCCTGATTGCCATAGCTGTTTGGAATGCCGGGCTTGTTCAACCGAATATGCAAATTCCCGTCACCCGCATGCCCATAACAGACGGCAGTAAATCCATATTTTTTTCCAAGTGATTTCACATCTTTGATCAGATCTGGCAGCAGTGCTCTAGGAACAACCGTATCTTCTTCAATGGTATAGCCTTTGGTTTTTACAACCTC
>JBEAYH010000115.1:0-5623 GCA_041159435.1 Bacteroidota bacterium
CCCTGTTGAAATTTTCTTCTCATAACGACTGATCCTTTCCTCTGCTTTTTCTTGTGCTGCAAGTGAGCTCAATGGCGAGATGGCTGCTACCAAACTGGTAGCTCCAATTTGATGGAGGAAATTTCTGCGTGAAGAGGCACTGTTCTTTTTCATATGACAATATTTGAATTGGTAATTTACAGATAGTTTTTAAATTTTCTAATGAAGTTTTATGATTGAAATAAGGTAGTAAAAAAGCCCTGACATATGCCAAGGCTTTTGTAATGGTCGGGAAGACCAGATTCGAACTGGCGACCCCTTGCACCCCATACAAGTGCGCTACCGGGCTGCGCCACTTCCCGAACGGAGCGCAAAATTAAGAAAAATCACCTGAATAGATGACCATTTAGCTATATCAATTCAATGCTTTATCTTTGTGTAATTCCTCTTTTATGAAGATACTTGTCCGCCAGGCACTGATTAAGGACAACAACTCATCTCACAACAATACAGTCAAGGACATCCTTGTTTCAGACGGTATCATTGCTGATATTTCCTCTTCGATTGATGTAAAAGCTGATCATGTGCTCGAGGCCAAAGGAAAAATGATATCCCCCGGATGGGTAGATGTATTTACAGTCGGCACTGACCCGGGATACGAATTCAAGGACGATCTCCATTCATTGGCAAATTCTGCAGCTTCCGGTGGTTTCACACATGTCTTTTCATCACCCAATACCCAACCAATCGTTCAATCAAAAACAGGAGTAGAATACATCGTATCTGCCAGCAAAACTCTCCCCTGTCATGTGCATCCCATAGGGGCGGTCACAAAAAATACAGAGGGAAAGGAGTTGACGGAAATGTATGATATGCATGCCTCAGGTGCAATCGGGTTTGGTGATGGCGTAAAATCAATCCAGTCAGCTGGACTCCTTATCAAGGCACTGCAATATGTGAGCGCTTTCAACGGGATTGTTATTCAAGTACCGGATGACCATTCTGTGGCTCCTCATGGTCAGATGAATGAGGGAATTATTTCTACTCAAATTGGATTGCCTGGAAAACCCGCATTGGCAGAAGAGATCATGGTTGCCAGAGATTTGGCATTGGCCGCATATACACAATCAAGGATTCATATAACCGGTGTAAGTCTTGCCTCATCGGTTGCTATGATTAAAAAGGCAAAAAAAGACGGAGTACATGTAACCTGCTCTGCAACTGTGCATCACTTGCTTTTTACGGAAGATGATTTGATTGGATACAATACCAACCTGAAATTAAATCCACCATTGAGAACTGAAAAAGATCGCAAAGCATTGATACAAGGCATCAAAGATGGTACCATCGATTGCATCACTTCACATCATACAGCTCAAAACAAAGATGCTAAAGTATGTGAGTTTGAGTATGCTGGATATGGAACATTGGGACTGGAAGCAGCTTTTGGCATGTTGGGTAAAACTGGACTTTCCACTGATGAAATCATTCAGTCTATCTGTATCAATCCCAGGACAATTTTTCATCTTCATTCTTCCATTGAAAAAAACCAACCCGCTGATATGACGATTTTTGATGAAGACACAAAGGGTGTTTTTTCAGCTGATGATATCAAATCCAAGTCAGCCAATGCAGCTTTTCTAGGATTTGAATACAAAGGTTCTGCGATGGCAACAATTTTACATAACAATTACTACAAGAAATAATTCATGGAAAAGATTTCCTCCCTGCACAACAAAGAAACACTGCAATACGGACTATTTTCAGCAGCTGCGTCGGTACTTGTATTTGTTGTATTGTATATCATGGGCGCAGAATACTTTTTGAGTCCAGCTGCTTGGATTTCATCTTATTTCTTACCAATAATTTTTGCAGTTTTGGGATGTATCCACGTAAAAAAGAGAAACAATGGATATTTGAATTTTAATGAGGCCTTGAAAATATGTTTTGGTGTTTTTGTCATCACAGGCATCTTAAGTACTGTTGTTTCTTATTTTATTTTTAATTACTTAGATGTATCATTTGCAGAAAGAATGAAACAACTGACCATTGAAAAAGCGCAGGAAACAATGGCAAGATTCAAAGTGCCAGATAGTGAAATGGAGAAAGCGATGGAAAAAATTGCAGAGCAAGACTTTTTCTCGTTGAGCGCTTTGTTGAAATCGTTTGCTTATGCATGCATCATGTATTTTATAGAGGCACTCATTGTTGCTGCAATCATTAAAAAGAAAAAACCTGAATTGGAATTCTGATGGATATAACCATTGTCATACCACTAAAGGACGAAGCGGAGTCACTTCCTGAATTAACGCAGTGGATTTCACGCGTCATGGAGGTAAATCACTTTACGTATGAAGTCATCATGGTGGATGACGGCAGCTCCGATGATTCCTGGAAAGTCATAACAGGAATATCAAACAACGACAACAGGTTCAAGGGAATCAAATTTAAACGTAATTATGGTAAATCAGCTGCATTGAATGTCGCATTCAAAGAAGCTGCAGGAGATGTTGTTATTACAATGGACGCAGATTTACAGGACAGTCCTGATGAAATACCGGCACTCTTCAGAAAAATAAAAGAAGAAAACTTTGACTTGGTCAGTGGCTGGAAAAGAAAAAGATATGACAACGTACTTACCAAGAATATTCCATCCAAGTTTTTCAATGCAGTCACACGAAAAATGTCAGGCATCAAATTGAATGATTTCAATTGTGGCTTGAAGGCATACAAACAAGAAGTGGTTAAAGGAATTGAAGTGTACGGTGAAATGCACCGCTATATTCCCGTTCTTGCCAAATGGCAGGGATATACCAGGATTGGAGAAAAAGAAGTGGAGCATCGTGCAAGAAAATATGGAACAACCAAATTTGGATGGGAAAGATTCATAAACGGATTCCTGGATCTTGCAACCATCATGTTCATTGGCAAATTCAGGAAAAAGCCAATGCAGTTTTTTGGTCTCTTGGGTGTTTTTGCTTTTCTGATAGGTTTTATAACCAGTGGATACCTGATCATATCTAAATTAATCGACTTCAATTATGGGATCACTTCCCGTCCTGCTTTTTATATAGCATTGACATCCATGATCATTGGTACTCAACTTTTCCTGGCCGGATTTATCAGTGAAATGATCTCACGGGGAGCACCTGATAGAAACAATTACAATATTGAAACGGAAATTGGATTCAACCATTAATTAGTGCAAAAGATCATCATCATCGGTTCTGCATTTCCATTAAGAGGCGGTGGCATCACAACATTTAACGAAAGACTGGCAGCCGAATTTCAACAACTTGGACATGAGGTAATCATTTACTCATTCTCCTTGCAATACCCTTCCTTTTTATTTCCAGGAAAGTCACAATATGCAAACAGACCTGAGCCTAAAAACATCAAAATAAAATCTGTAATCAATTCGGTGAATCCATTGAATTGGATCAAAGTTGGAAATCAAATAGCACAAGAAAAACCATCATTGGTACTTATCCGCTACTGGCTACCTTTTATGTCTCCCGCCCTTGGAACCATAGCCAGGGTCATCCGTAGAAAAAAGAACACAAAAATTGTTTGCATAGCTGACAATATCATTCCGCATGAAAAAAGGACTGCAGATAAAATACTTACCAAGTATTTTATGCTTCCAATAGACGGATTTATCACAATGAGCAATAAGGTAACACAAGATCTATTACAGTTCAATTCAAATGCAAATTATAAACAAGTAGTTCACCCGCTCTATGATAATTTTGGAAAAATAATTGATAAAAGAGAAGCGAGAAAATACCTCAAAATAGAGCCAAATATTAAACTTGTTTTATTTTTTGGTTTTATTGGAGAATACAAAGGATTAGACCTGTTGTTGGATGCCATGGACACAGATGATGTGAAAAAACAATCAATACAACTAATAGTTGCCGGCGAATTCTATCAAAACAAAGATGTGTACCTTGATCAAATCAATCAAAAGGGCATCAGCAGTCAAGTCCGGATCATCGATGATTTTATTCCAGATGATATGGTCCGTTATTATTGCTGTGCAGCAGATGTGATTGTTCAGCCATATAAAAAAGCCACACAAAGCGGCGTAACGCCATTGGCTTACCACTTTGAAGTTCCTATGATTGTTACCAATGTCGGGGGACTCCCAGAAATGGTAAAAGATGGGGAGAGTGGATTGGTGTGCGAGCCCAACAGTCAATCTATTGCTGAACACATATCCGAATTTTTTAATAAAGGGGTAGATTATTTTTTACCTGGATTGAAAGCGGAGAAGGAAAAATTCAGCTGGTCCAGTTTCGTCTCATCAATCATGACGTTAAACAATGAAATCAAGTAGACATATACTTATCCTTTTATTTATACAATTGTTTGCATTTAGCAATGCAAAAGCACAGTCACCTACTAAACTTTTACAATTAAGAGAAGATTCTCTCAAATACCACGGCAATATAATCGTCAATGGTGAATTTGCTGAACAGCGATTCAGGGCTGACAGCCATTTTACAAGGATTTTGGTCAGAGCCCTTCAAATTCAACATTCATTTCAATACCCATTTGACTCACTTGTCAGTATTTCCCGAATGTACAGTCCTGACAGTGTTTTTAGAATTTTTACTTGGCAGGTAAGCAAGGATCAAAATATTCACAGAAGACACGGTGCGATTCAAATGAATACCAAGGATGGAAGTTTGCAACTTTTTCCTTTGATTGACAGAAGTTCAATCATCATCAATCAGCAAGATACTACCACCAACAATGAATGGTGGATTGGCGCGATTTACTATAAAATCCTCATGCATACCAATGGATATAAAAAGTATTACACACTGCTGGGTTATGACGAACACAGTCGGTTGAGCACAAGAAAACTAATTGAAGTACTTTCTTTTGATGATACACATCGGCCGGTTTTCGGATCAGGCATATTTGATTTCAGCAAAGACAAAACAGTCAAACCTTCGCAAAAAAGGTTTTGGATTGAATACAAAAAAGATGCGCAGGTCAGCATCAAATACGACGAAGAACTTGATTTACTGCTCTATGATCACCTGATCTCTGAGACCAATGAAACTGAACGCAGAGAAACTTATGTGCCAGATGGCGATTACGAAGCATTCAAATGGAGCAATGGCAAGTGGGTACACATTGACAAACCATTTGATTATAAATTGGAAGATGGACAGGCTCCAGTTGTCAAACCTGTTACTGAATCAAAAATACCGGTAAAGAAATCTGGAAAGAAAGGCAGTTAATCATCCAGCTTCAACACTGCAAGAAATGCTTCCTGTGGCACTTCTACGTTTCCAATTTGACGCATCCGCTTTTTACCCTCTTTTTGCTTTTCCAGCAGTTTGCGTTTGCGGCTGATGTCACCACCATAACATTTGGCTGTTACATCCTTCCTCATTGCAGAGATGTTTTCTCTGGCTACAACTTTTGCTCCGATGGCAGCCTGTATGGCAATTTGGAACTGTTGACGCGGTAGCAGTTCTTTTAATTTTTCGCAAAGTTTCCTGCCAAAGTCCTGTGCCCTGCTTCGATGTATCAAAGCAGAAAGTGCATCAACTTTATCTCCATTCAGCAAAATATCCATTTTGACAATATCACTCTCTCGGTAACCAATTGGCTGGTAATCAAATGA
>JBEAYH010000124.1:0-10254 GCA_041159435.1 Bacteroidota bacterium
TCTTGAGAGTTTTTAAGAATCTCTGGACGAAGTTGAACATTGCCCGGACTGTATACGCCGTGTACATTGCCAAAAGCAGCAGCTACTGTAAACAATTCACCTACTTTTCCCAAATGTTCATATGCAAATGCAACATGTTGAGGTTGGGTATATAATTTATCATTTTCAACATCAGAATTGTCCACTCCATCTTCCTCGCCACCTGTTACTCCCAATTCAATTTCAATTCCCATTCCCAATGGTGCCATGCGTTTGAAAAACTGTGCTGATGTTTCAATATTCTCTTCGATAGGTTCTTCACTTAAGTCGAGCATATGAGAACTGAAAAGTGGCTGACCTTTTTCTTTATTGAATTGTTCGCCTGCGTCGATCAATGCGCTGATCCATGGCAACCATTTTTTGGCTGCATGGTCGGTGTGAAGCACCACAGGAACGCCATAATATTTTGCAACATTGTGTATGTGCAATGCACCCGAAATAGCACCAGCAATATTTGCTTGTAGCTGATCATTGGGCATTCCTTTGCCGGCAATGAACTGCGCTCCACCATTGGAGAATTGAACGATGACGGGTGAGTTTACTGCAGCAGCAGCCTCAAGGGTAGCATTGATGGTATCTGTTCCAGTTGTATTAACAGCAGGGAGTGCAAACTGATGTTGTTTTGCATCTTGATACAATGCTTTTAACTCCTCACCATAAAGTACGCCTGCGCGGTATTTGCCCATGATTCATTGTTTAAGAGCAGCAAATATCGGACATTTTAGGTTCTTATCCTTCCTGATTGGGTACGATCCTTTCAAAGGATTCCAATGGATGTTCTTTCCAATCTTTGTCATATTTGACAAACCAAGAAAGCCATATACTGCGCGAAAGGCGCATGAACAAAGGTTGTAAAACAATCATCAACACTGCATTGGTTCCCATCCACCAAAAAAATCTTGTATCATCTAATGAAAATCCAATCAAAACCCACCAGGCAAGAAATGTAGCCACACTGAATGCTACTGATAGTGCATAGCTTACATATCCTGTACCATAATAAAATCCCACTTCAATCTCCGTTGGTTGTCCGCATACCTCACATTGCTCTTTCATTTTTGTTGTTTCACTCAAACGATATGCGTTGGTGGATGTAAAAATTTTTCCTTTTCTGCATCTGGGGCACCTGTTGTTCAGTACACTGTATAAATAAGAATTCTTCATTTTTCTTGTAATGATGCGCAAGGTATCTTATCCGAGAGAAAATATATGTGATAATTGTCTCACTGCAATACTTCGAGCAGCTTTTCCATTTTCGTGCTTCTGGATCCCTTTATTAAAATAGTTGATTGTTCAGGCATATGGGTCTTCAGCCAGCTGCATGCTTCATCTACATTGTTGAAATATTGGTAGGGATGTTCTGTATGTTTAAAATCTCCTCCAACCAATATCACTTGTGAAAAATGCATCTGTTTGGTCTGATCAATGATCAACTGGTGTTCCCTGACCGCATCTTGACCCAACTCCATCATGGCACCAAGCATGAGTATTTTATGGGGGATATCTTGCTTGGAAAAATTTTCCAACGCTGCCTGCATGCTATTTGGATTTGCATTGTAAGCATCCAGGATGATTTTGTTGGAACCTCTCTCTATCCATTGTGAACGGGCATTGCTGGGGGTATACGATTCAATTGCATTTCTGATGGTATCAAAAGGAATGTTGAAATATTCTCCTATGCAGATGGCTGCTTCTACATTTGGTTTGTTGTACGACCCGACGAGCTTTGTAAAAATTCTTTGCTGATGGGCTGTTGGATGTTTTACTTCCAGTACAAGAAAAGGGTCGTTTTGGAAAATACTTGTTTTGAATGATCCCAAATGATTTCCATAATATATTTTATGCTGGATGTGTTCACCCATTTTCAGCAGATAATCCAAATCGCTGTTGATAAATACAATACCCTGGCCATTAGACAGGAAGTCATACAATTCACCCTTTCCTTTTCGCACGCCCTCAATGCCTCCAAATCCCTCTAAGTGTGCTTTACCGCAATTGTTGATGAGGCCATGGGTAGGCAGTACATATTTGCAGTACGATGCTATTTCTTTTTGGTGATTGGCTCCCATTTCTATGATGGCTATTTCTGCATCTTTTTGAATAGATAGCAATGTGAGTGGAATGCCAATGTGATTATTGAGGTTTCCTTTGGTAGTATAGGTTTTATAGGTAGTTGATAAAACAGCATGTATCAATTCCTTCGTTGTTGTTTTTCCATTGCTGCCAGTGATGGCAATGAAGGGAATGTCGAATTGTTTTCTATGATGCAGTGCCAATGCTTGCAGAGTTGTCAAAACATCTTCAACCAAAAATACCTGTTCGCCCTCCAAGCCAATTGGTTCATCCACTACTACTGCGGCTGCACCCAACTCGAGGGCTTTTTTTGCATATGTATTGCCATTGAAGTTCGGACCCTTTAACGCGAAAAATATTTCTCCTTTTTGTAATGCACGTGTATCTGTCTGAACATGTGGATGTTCAAGAAAAAATGAGTAAAGTTTTTCCATTTTATTCTTCTCTGTTATTCCTTGCCCTGTAGCGTCTTCTGATGATGATGATGATCACAGCAAGTATGCCAAATATAATGGGGAAAGTCATTTTACGGGGTTTTACTAAAGGTAACAAAAAAGCCCCATCAAGGGGCTTTGTAGAATAGGTTGTTATCTTTTCCTTGAGTTCTGTCTCGTGTTGCTGAAATGCATTCCGTTTTTGAATCCATTTCCTTCTTGACTTCCAAATCTGTCCATCGCACATCTGAATCCAATGGTTGAACTTGAAAGATCTTCGTCGAGGTATCTTCTTGTACCGGGACTGAGCCAGTATGCTCTGTCATCCCAACTGCCTCCTTTGTATACGCGAGATTTGTTACTGATAAGTGTATTAAACCCTGTATTGTATGAAGCCATTGAAAGCGAGTCGCCATCCATGTAATTCAAGAGATTGTTTTTCTGGTAGTTTCTTCTGTTTTTTGTTTCCTCATCAGGAACAATTGTTTTTTTCACATTTCCCAGGCTGTCTCTTTGGTATTCATTGTTTTCATCTTTTATGAATTTGCTGAATACATTTCCTCTAAAAGGATTGAAGTCTTCCAGGTCTTTGCTGTTCAGCGGTCTGTATACATCAGCCACCCATTCATTCACATTGCCGGCCATATTGTAAAGTCCGAATCCATTGGGGAAGAAAGAATTGATTGGACCCGGAATAGGTGCGTTGTCGTTCAATCCTCCTGCAACACCCATGTAATCGCCAGTTCCTCTTTTGAAATTTGCCATGTATTTGCCCTGCCAGCTACCCATGCGGCTGTCTCTCAAACCGTTTACATTGCGTGACCAGGTATACACCTGTCTGTTCATAAAAAGTTCTTCTCCTCTTTTTCCTTCTTTGCTCTTTGCATTGGGATTTTGATTGATGTATCCAAGTGCGGCATATTCCCATTCTGCTTCGGTTGGAAGTCGGTAGTCAGGAAGCAGCACACCATCTTCCATGTTTACGTAGTTTCTGGGTCTTCCATTTTCATCAACCAATTCAGGCTTCTTCTTTGGTTTTGCAGGTTGAGGAGAATAAATGCCTAAGAGATAAGATTTAGTGGTGAAATTTTCTTCTGCCTGTCCCTGAAAGGTTTTGAGTTGGTTCGGATTGACCAATCCTTTTTGAACAAGGATCAATTCGTTGACACGGTTGCTTCTCCAAACGCAAAAGTCATTCGCTTGTCTCCAGCTTACGCCAACTACAGGATAATCGTTGTATGAAGGATGTCTGAAATAACTCTCTACAAGTGGTTCATTGGCAGAAAGTGCCTTTCTCCAAACCAGTGTATCTGGTTTTGCGGCATTGATTACATTTTCGTACATCGGATCATCAAATGTTTTTTCGATCCAACGCAAATATTCTCTGTAGTGAATATTGGCAACTTCTGTTTTGTCAATGTAAAAAGAAGATACTGTGACGCGTCTGGGAACGTTGTTCCAATCACCCATCACATCTTCCTCTGTTGCACCCATGGTAAATGTTCCACCTTGTACGAAGAGGAGTCCAGGTCCAGTGCCCTGTTCAATGATTTTGGATTTCTGAAATCCACCCATTGACTTATCGTTGTAATTCCACCCAGTGACGGATGATTTCTGAAATTTATTTTTTTTAAACAGTCCACCACCTTTACATGCTGTAAACAGCAGGGCAATGGCAGATAGATACAAAAAATTCCTCATACGATCTTTTTAAGGTGACCAGGGGCAATACAGCGCCCAAGGTAGTCAACAAATTTAAGTGTTAAATAAAATCAAATCAATGAATTGTGAGAATTATTATGTTTAGTAAATGCTAAATTTGTTAACACCCCTTTATGAAAAAATGCCTCATTTTTCTGACCCTCACGGGGATATTCTTTGTTTCACAAGGGCAGAGAAAATATTTGAACACTTCGGTTTTGAGCACAGGCCAGTGGATCAAAATTGCTGTGCCGCAGGCTGGTGTTTACAAGGTTACCGGGAGTGATTTGAGGGCAGCCGGACTGACCGGCAATCTTGCATCGGGACAAATAAGGCTTTTCGGAAACGGGGGAGAAGTTTTGCCCGAATCAAATGCTGTTCAGATCCAGGACGATTTGAAGGAAGTCGCGGTTGATCTCTCAGATGGAGGAGATGGCAGTTTTGATGCCAATGATTTTTTCCTTTTTTATGCTCCGGGTCCACATCAATGGAACCGCGACAGTTCATCAGCGGGATTTTTGTACACCAAGAACCCATACAGTGATCTTTCGTATTATTTTATCCAGTTGGGAGCTGCCAATGGTAAACGCCTGCTCTCAAAAAAAGCCTATGCTGGAAGTGGAAATTTGGTGGACGTATTTGATGAACATCTTCATCATGAATTGGATAGCATTAATTTTTTGAAAAGTGGCAAAGAATGGTATGGGGAACATTTTAGCAACCAGCCTGGGAGGGTTGCCATGCGGGATTTCAATTTGAATGTGCCAACAGCAGTATCAGGAGCACAATTTATACTCAGCAGCGAAGTAATTGGAACCAGCGCCAACCAGCAAAACAAAATTGCTGTTTCTGTCAATGGCAAAAAACTACTGGAACATCTTACTCAACCCATTCAAGGAAGTTTGATTTCACCGGTTGCCAGTATTAGCAATATGTCTGCCGTTGATGTGTTGACGGGGAGTGGACTTACCATCAGCTATCAACATACAGGTGGAAGTTTGAATGCAGCATCTTGGTTGAATTGGTTCAACATTGCATTTAAACGAAAACTAGATATGCAAGGCTTGGGACAATTGTCGTTTCGATTGAAGTCAATCCCAACCAATCAAATTGTCAATTTTGTTGTATCCAATGCTGGTGCAAATTTTTTGTTGTGGGAAGTCTCAGATCAGCATGCGCCACAAAAAATCAGGACATCCTTGAATGGAAGCAATTTGGGTTTTGTAGACAGTGTTGTGCAACAACATGAATACATCGTTTTTGATCCTGCAAAAGTGGCAAGTCCACAGTTCATCGGAAAAATATCGAATCAGAATTTGCATCAGCTTTCTTCAACTGCCATCATCATCATCACTGAAAAAACTTTGATGGAGCAGGCTATTCGTTTGCGGGATTTTCACAGTACGACTGATCGAATGACTGGAATGGTGGTTGATATTGAGGAGATATACAATGAGTTTTCTTCCGGGACGCCAGACCCATCAGCCGTTAGAAATTTTTTAAAAATGCTCGTTGACAGATCAGCTACCACCGGCGTGAAACCTGCATATGTCGTGCTGTTCGGAAGTGCATCCTACCGAATCAAAGAGAAGGCTGTTCAGCGAAACAGCAAGGTTCCATCCTATCAAACAGATGAGTCACTTGATCCTTTGATGAGTTATGTTACAGACGACTATTTTGGTTTCCTTGATGACAACGATGACATCAACAACAGCAAAAAGATTGCCTTGCTAGATCTGGGAATTGGAAGATTGCCGGCGAGGAATGCTGAGCAGGCAAGAAAGACGGTAGATAAAATCATTCGCTACAACAGCAATCTTTCTTTGGGAGAATGGAGAAACAATTTTACACTCGTTGCTGATGATGAAGATTATAATTTGCATGTGGAGGATGCAGAATTGCATGCTTCCCTTCTGCAGCGAGTTGCTCCCCAACTGAATACCAATAAAATTTATTTGGATGCATTCAAACAGGAAAGCAGTACAGGCGGAAGCAGGTATCCAGAAGTCAACCGAGAAGTGTTGAGGGATATCAACAATGGAACATTGGTTTGGAATTACAGTGGACACGGGAATAGCACCAGATTGGCATATGAGGTATTGCTAGACAAGGACCTCATTGCAGAGTGGAAAAATGAAAACCGGCTTCCTTTTTTTATAACAGCCACCTGTGATTTTGCTCCATTTGATGATCAGTCCCAATTCTCTCTTGGAGAGGACTTGTTGCTTGGAAGAAATACAGGTGCAATTGGAATGGTAACCACAACCAGATTGGTTTTTGCTTCCAGCAATCGTGAGATGAACAACAATTTTCTTTCTTTTTTAACTGCACGCAATGCCGACAATACTTTTTCCCGTTTGGGAAGTGTATTGAAGGATGCCAAAAACTATACCTATCAGAACAGTACAGATTACGTCAATGTGAGGAAGTTTACTTTATTGGGTGATCCAGTCATGCGACTCGCCATGCCGGAACATTTTGTAACAACCAATGCAATCTCACTGGAAGGGTCCTCCAAAACTGTTGATACCTTGAGCGCATTGAATAAATACACTGTCACAGGGGAGATAAAAACTGCAGCTGGCAACTTGCTCTCTTCTTTCAACGGAAATATTTATCCAGTTTTATATGACAAGCCCAAAAACCTGAAGACATTGGCCAATGATGCTGACAGCAAGTCCATGTCCTTTTCTTCATATGCCAATATTTTATACAAGGGAAAAGTAAAAGCAGAAAACGGGAAATTCAGTTTTACGTTCACTTTGCCCAAGGACATCGATTATGCATACGGGAAAGGGAAGCTGGTTTATTATGCTGAAAATGGCAGCATCGACGCCAGTGGATCCTACCAAGAGTTTAACATTGGCGGATCGGGCAGTCCATCTATGAGCGATGTGAAAGGTCCAGATTTAAAATTATACCTCGATACCCTTTCTTTCCAGTCAGGTGATGTGGTTGGATCAGATCCTATCATGTATCTGCAGCTGTCAGACCCCTCTGGCATCAATCTATCTGAAGCTGGTATTGGACATCAGATCGCAGCAGTTCTTGACGATCGTTATGCTGACCCTATCTTACTGAATGAGTATTTCAAGCCGACGGGAAATGGCAGTGGTTTGGTGGTGTATCAGTTGGAAGGACTTTCTGCGGGTAAACATCGACTGGAAATCAAAGCATGGGATGTATACAACAATTCATCTACTGTATCGGTTGAATTTTTGGTTCAGTCAACCAATGCTGAAATCATCAAACGGTTTATTTCATTCCCCAATCCATTCAGTGAGCGGGTTCAGCTATCAGCCGATTTGAATATTTCTGATCTTGGACAAACGACCATGCTTGATGTGTATGGCATGGATGGCAAATGGATCAAACACCAAGAGCAGACACTCAATCAAAAAGGAAGCTTCAATGTGGGTTTTGAATGGGATGGAAAAAATATGCAGGGCATGACAGTTCAAAAAGGAATCTACCTCGTAAAGCTTTCGATTGTCTCCAAACAAGGAAAAAACACTTCAAAAGTGCTAAAGCTCATTAAGCTTTAATGAGGATTGCTTATTTTTACCAACATAAACCACCGATTATAGTCACATTTTTACCCGACTTTATTACTTAATATTTATTGATCAATTCATTCAACCATGAGACATTTACTCAAGGTATTATTTGGGGGTTTATTGCTTACACTTGCTCAACAATTGTACGCACAGAATACACTCAATGTAGTAACAAGTGCAGTTCCTTTTCTGAGAATTTCACCAGATGCAAGGGCAGGGGGAATGGGTGACTTAGGAGTTGCGACCATGCCGGATGCGAATGCGCAGTTCTACAATCTTGCCAAATATCCCTTTGCAAAAAACAATTCAGGCATTGGGCTCACTTATACACCGTGGTTGAAGGACTTGGGATTGAATGATGTTTTCCTCGCATCTTTGGCAGGGTATACAAAAATTGACGAGACCCAATCCATTTCAGGATCACTGAGATATTTCAATTTGGGAAACATTGAGTTTACCGACAATTTCGGGAATTCACTGGGAACCGGAAGGCCGAGGGAGTTGGGATTGGATTTTGGCTATTCCAGAAAACTTTCAGATCAGTTGAGTTTGGGCGTTGGACTCCGATACATCAATTCAGCTCTGGCCAATGCACAGATTGGAGGTGTTGCTTACAGACCAGGCAATGCTGTGGCAGGTGATTTGGGCATTTATTATGTTTCCAATCCGGAGGATTTGACTGGACTTTCATTGGGACTGGCCATGACAAACATGGGGTCTAAAATCAGTTACACAGGTGACGCAACACAGAAAGATTTCATTCCTGCCAACATGACCCTTGGTGCGATGTACACAATCATCAGCAATGAAGTCAATCGTATTTCTTTGGGAATGGACATTCACAAATTGATGGTTCCAACACCTCCGTTGTTGGGTGACAGTGCAGGTATGACCAATTACCGTTCCAAGAGCGTAGTAGGAAGCTGGTTTTCTTCTTTTGGAGATGCACCAGGGGGATTTTCCGAGGAGTTCAAAGAGTTTGCTTTTTCCTTGGGCGGAGAGTTTATCTACAATGAGCAATTTGCAGTGCGTGCGGGATATTTTTATGAAAACAAAAACAAGGGCAATCGTCAGTATTTTTCCATGGGTGCCGGATTCAAATACAATAACCTTGACATCAATCTTTCATATCTGATACCCTCCGGCACAGGGGTGAATAGGAATCCACTTTCCAATACCATCCGCTTCAGTTTGCTCTTCAATCTGGGTCCAATCGAAGAGTAATCATCCCACAAATTTGTTTTCACTATTTTTATAAAAAATAGTTGATGTCATACAGAATTGGATTTGGCATAGATTTTCATCAGTTGGTGGAGGGCAGAGATTTGTGGATTGGCGGTGTGAAGATTCCTCACCACATGGGTGCAAAAGGGCACAGTGATGCCGATGTTTTGTTGCATGCCATTTGTGATGCCATGTTGGGGGCATTGTCGCTTGGTGACATTGGCGTACATTTTCCCGATACAGATGCTGCTTATAAAAACATCGATAGTAAAATCCTTTTGGCAAAAACATTTGAACTGATCTCTTCAAAAAAATATGCTGTAGTCAATGTTGACAGCTCTCTTTGTTTAGAAGCCCCTAAAATAAAACCTTTCGTTGCAGCAATGCAACAGTGTATTGCTTCCATCTTGCACCTAACACCTGATGACGTTTCAGTCAAAGCAACAACAACTGAAAAAATGGGATTTGTCGGAAGGGAAGAAGGTTTGGTGGCATATGCCACGGTGCTGTTGCAGAAAAAAATTTAACCAAACAGCCTTTTAAAATATCTTCAGTACTGATCTGCTTCACATGGATCTTTGTAGATTTGCAAAAAAGTATTTTTGAAGGTTCAGATCGTCAACAAATCAACCCATGCCTTGCCCGCCTATGCCACATCTGGTTCATCAGGCATGGATCTCAGAGCCTTTCTTTCCCATCCCATCACGCTTGCTCCAATGCAACGCATGTTGGTGCCAACCGGATTGTTTATGGAAATTCCACAGGGGTTTGAAGCCCAGGTCAGGCCTAGAAGTGGACTTGCCATCAAGCAAGGGATCACTTGTCTAAATACACCAGGAACAATCGACGCAGATTATAGAGGAGAAATAAAAGTAATATTGATCAATCTTTCCAATGAGCCTCAAGTGATTGAAGACGGTGATCGAATCGCGCAAATGGTTTTTCAAAAAGTTGAGCAGGTTGAATGGGTCGAAACAGATCATCTGGGAGAAACCCTCAGAAGCGAAGGGGGATTTGGACATACTGGTAAAAAATGAACAACATGAGATCATTTGGCATCATCATAATCAGTTTGGTTTTATTTGCATCATGCAGATCTACCCGAAAACTCACCAATGTGATCGCTCCCAAAGACAGTGTAGTTACCGTTGTCAATCCATATGATTCTGATTCTGCAAAATTTGTAAGGGCCACGATGCAGAAAATCAAGAATCGCCAAATACAAT
>JBEAYH010000157.1:0-11621 GCA_041159435.1 Bacteroidota bacterium
CCTCCAATCAGTCCATACTCTTCTATAATAATTGCATAAATAAAATCTGAATAAGGATGCGGCAGAAAATTTCTTGCTTGGCTGTTGCCCGGACCCAATCCAACCCAGCGACCCTTTGCGATAGCAATTTTAGCCTGCTGCACTTGAAAGGAAGCCTCCTCTTTATCGGCATACATGAAATTCTGTACACGTTTTATCCATGTTTCGACACGACCCTTGGTCAATGCAGTCGGCAACGGATCCGATTTTCCGGTTTGTTCATTGTAATACATCCTTGCAAATCCAATCAACATCGCGATTGGAAGCAAAGCAATCAGCATCACAAGAAACAAATGTTTAATGCTGGCTCTTCCAATAAACAAAAGCAGCATGCTGGTGGCTCCTGTCAGCAATGCAGTTGAAAGGTTGGCAGGGGCGATCAATGCACAGATAATTATGACCGGTGTAATAACAGGAATAAATCCTGATTTAAAATCTTTGATCGTTTCCTGACGTTTGCTCAATTGCCTGCTCAGGTACATGAACAACGCCAGTTTTGCCAAATCAGAAGTTTGAAATGTCAGGTTGATGATTGGCAATCGAATCCATCTGTTGGCATCATTCAGGTTTGTTCCAAAAAACAAGGTGTAGAGCAGCAGTGGAATTGAAATAATATACAATATCTGTGCAACCTTGGAGTAAACGGTATAATTCACCAGATGAGCAAAGTAAATGATGGCAACGCCAATTGCAATGAATACAATCTGTTTGAACAAATAAGACTCTGTGCTTTTTGATAACTTATACGCAAGTGTGCCAGTACTGCTGTATACAGCCAGCAGGCTCACCAAGGTCAACAGCACGACCAGGGTCCAGATGACTTTGTCACCTTTGGTTCTTTTCGAAATACTCGAAAGAGAATACTGTTTGATATCAATTCCTTCTGCTTGCATCTATTATAATTCCTTGACTGCTTTTTTAAATTGCTGACCTCTGTCCTCGTAATTCTTGAATAAATCAAAACTTGCACAAGCCGGACTGAGCAAAACCACATCGCCTTTTTGGGAAACCTCATATGCTTTTTTCACTGCATCTTCTGCGCTGGATGTATCGATGATCTTGCCCACGACACCTTCAAATGCTGCATGGATTTTTGAATTATCAACTCCCATGCATACAATCGTATTTACTTTTTCCGCAACCATGTCTTTGATCAACGCATAATCATTCCCTTTGTCAACACCGCCCAAAATCAGTGTAACTGGCTTATCCATGCTTTCAAGTGCAAACCAGGTACTGTTTACATTGGTTGCTTTTGAATCATTGATGAAATCAATTCCTCTCACGGTTGCAACCATTTCCATGCGATGCTCAAGACTTTCAAATGATGCAACTGCATCCCTGATTTTTTCTTTCCGTATTCCTATTACTGATCCAGCTACGGCTGCCGCCATGGTATTGTACTGATTGTGTTTTCCTTTGAGTGCGAAATCAAAAATGCTCATGGAAAATGAATCACCGTGCGTTACAGTCATTTTAGCGTCCTTGATGTGCGCTCCTTTTGGCATTTCTCTTTGCATACTAATGGGGAGTGGTTTAGAATGAAATGGGTAATTGGTAAGTTGCTTTTCAGTTACTGGATCGTCTGCATTGTATATGAAAAAGTCCAGTTCGGTTTGGTTTTTTGTGATATTAAACTTTGAACGGATGTACTTATTAAAATCATACTCATACCTATCGAGATGGTCTTCTGTTATATTGGTAAGTACCGCAACATCTGGCCTGAACGAAACGATATCATCCAACTGAAAACTGCTTATTTCAACTACATACAAAGGCTTGGGATCAGTAGCAATCTGTCTGGCAATAGAATTGCCTATATTTCCAACCAGCGCACAATCCATTCCGCCTTTTTTGCATATCTGATAAATAAGGGATGTAGTGGTTGTTTTACCATTGCTTCCAGTGATCCCGATGATTTTACTATCCCCTTTGTGCCGATAGGCCAACTCCATTTCACTTATAATAGAAATTCCCTGCTGGATTATTTTTTTTACAACATCGGTTTTATGAGAAATACCTGGACTCTTCATGACTTCCGAAGCACCTAAGATTCTTTTATAATCATGTGAGCCTTGTTCAAAATCAATTTCATTGTCCAACAATTCCCTTTCAAAATGTGGTTGTATTGAACCTCCATCAGATACAAAGACATCATACCCTTGTTGCTTGCACAACAAAGCCGCCCCCACTCCACTCTCACCTGCACCCAGTATGATAATCTTCTTCTTCATTCTTATCTCATTTTTAAAGACATAACAGCGAATACAACAAATAACAAAGTGATGATCCAGAATCTCACAGCAATCTTACTTTCATGATAGCCTTTCTTTTGAAAATGATGATGCAGGGGACTCATCAAGAAAACCCTTCTTCCCTCACCAAATTTTTTCTTTGTGTATTTGAAGTAACTCACCTGAATAATGACACTTAGGTTCTCTACCAGAAAAACGGCACAGAAAATTGGAATCAGCAATTCCTTCCGAACCATGATTGCCAGTGAAGCGATGATACCTCCTAAAGCAAGGCTTCCGGTATCGCCCATGAAAACCTGTGCAGGATATGTGTTGTACCACAGAAATCCAATACATGCACCGATCATAGCAGCGATAAAAATGGAGACTTCACCCAGATTGGGTATATACATGATATTCAGGTAATCAGCAAAAATCAAGTTGCCGCTTGCATATGCGAACAATGCAAGACAAACACCGATGATGGCAGATACACCTGTAGCGAGTCCGTCTAATCCATCGGTAATATTCGCTCCATTGGAAACTGCAGTGACGATGAAGATGATTACAAGCATGTATACAATCCAACCATATTGGCGAAGACCTGCAGGAAGCAATCTTGCATAGTTGAATTCATGGTTTTTTATAAATGGTATTGTTGTAACAGGTTCATTGGCCTTGACAAAATATCGCTCTCCCCCTTGAAACTTTACAACTGTTGCATTGGCAGGCTTCTTCATGCCCTTGTATTCGCGCATGACTTTTACATTATCATTGAAAAGCAGTGTAACACTGATGATAACACCCAATCCTACTTGTCCCAACACCTTGAACCATCCTGCTAAACCATCTTTATCACCTTTTTTATAGGGGATGCCCTGCTCCTGAGAAATTCTTTTTGCTCTCAACTTTAAATAATCATCCACAAAACCAACGAGTCCCAGCCAAACAGTACTGAGTAAAAGCAATTTGATATATACTTTATCCAGGTTTGCAAACAAGATGGTGGGAATCAGGATTCCCAGGAGAATGATAAATCCACCCATGGTGGGAGTGCCTTTCTTTTGTTCTTCACCTTGTAAACCCAACTCACGCACACTTTCACCCACTTGCTTCTTCTGTAGGAATAGAATAATTCTTTTTCCATAAACAAGAGTGATGAACAATGAAAGCAGGATGGCCATCATAGACCTGAAGGTGATGAACTGGAAAATTCCCATGCCGGGTATTTTCCATCCCTCACTCTGCAACCATTGATATAAGTGATACAACATATTAATTTATTTATCTAACTCTTTGAATGCTTCCAATAAAACTGCTTTGTCATCAAATGGAGTTTTTACACCTTTGATTTCCTGGTATTTTTCATGCCCCTTTCCTGCTACCAAAATGATGTCGTCTTTTTTGGCAAGCATCACCGACATTCTGATGGCCTCTCTTCTGTCCTCAACTGTGACAACTTTTTTGAGAAGATCAAACGCCATGTCTTCTTTCATTTCCTGCAAAATCTGTGAAGGATTTTCTGTTCTCGGGTTATCTGAAGTAAGAATAGCTTTGTTGCTGTACATCGCTGCAGTTGCACCCATTACTTTGCGCTTTGACTTATCCCTGTCTCCCCCGCAACCAACCACTGTAATTACCTGCTCATACCCTTTTTGTAATTTTTTAATAGTGGTCAGAACATTCAGCAATGCATCTGGTGTATGCGCATAATCAACAATTCCTATGACGCCTTCCTTGGGCGATACAGTCCAATCAAAACGGCCCTCTGCACCATGTAAATTGGACATCACCCGCAGCACTTCTTGCTTATCAAATCCCAGTGAAATCGCAGTACCATAAACTGCCAACAGATTGTATGCATTGAACTCGCCTATTAACCTGAACATCACTTCCTGATCATTGATCAACATGTGGAGTCCCATGATACTGTTGTCTATGATTTTACCTTTGAAATCAGCAGTATGTTTTAAGCTGTATGTAAATTTTTTTGCAGCGGTATTTTGCAGCATGTAGCTCCCATTCTTATCGTCCTCATTGATAATTGAGAACGAGGATGCAGACAACTGATCAAAAAATAATTTTTTGACTCTTCTGTACTCATCAAATGTTTTGTGATAATCCAAATGATCATGCGTGATATTGGTGAATACAGCTCCTGTAAAATGCAGATCGCTGATTCTTTGCTGATGAATAGCATGGCTGCTTACTTCCATGAATACGTATACACATCCCGCATCTGACATTTGATGCAATAGCTGATTGAGCTGAACAACATCCGGTGTAGTATGGGTAGAAGGAATCGTTTGATCATTGATCCTGTTGTTCACGGTAGAGATCAGTCCAACTGACATACCCATTTCTCTGCACAGATTGAATAAAACGGTCGCAACAGTTGTTTTACCGTTTGTGCCTGTTATACCTACAAGTTTTAGCTTATTGGTTGGATGATCATGAAATGCATGACACATGATACCTGCTGCTTTTGCAGCATCATTCGTTTGTATATAGGTAACATGGGGTTCAATATTTACAGGGATCTCCTCGCAAACCACTGCAGAGGCTCCAGATGCAATGGCGTTTGAAATATAAAGGTGTCCATCGCTTGAAGCACCCTTGATGGCAATGAAACAGGAAGACTGCTTGACAAGTCTTGAATCAATTTCAACCGATGATACAGGAATATCTGTATTGCCAACGACAGTTTGTATACTGATCTTATATAATATGTCCTGTAATACTCTCATCAGGGTCTTTCTGTTTTGTTACCAAGATTCAGATATACTGTTTGTCCCCTTTGAAGTGCTGTACCTGCTGGTATAGATTGGGAAATAACTTTTCCCTTTCCGTATGCAATTACTTGCACCTCTTGATTTTCCAAAATTTCCAATGCATCTTTCAATCCATAGCCATTGAGATCCGGCATTGTGCCAGAAGAAATATTATTTGATACATACTGCAGTCTTGTTTCTTTCTTCTTAGCATCAAATTTTTGTGCAATCAACTTGTGATCAGATGGATTGCCCTTGGTTGATTTGCGTGTAGTATCAATCAGCAATGGATGTTTATAATATTTATACAAATCGCGATCGATCGTATAAAGTTTATTGGCAATGGTTCTGAAGACAGGTCCGGCAATTTGTGCGCCATAATACCTGGGTGCAAATGGTTTATTTTTGATCACCACAATGCATGAGTATTTTGGTGCATCTGCAGGAAAATAACCTGCAAAAGATGACTGATAAATATGTTCCGTATAACCTTTGTTACCGTTGGCTACTTGTGCAGTTCCAGTTTTTCCTGCGATTGGAAAATTGGGCTCAAACAAACTTTTAGCTGTCCCCGCAATGACCACACCTTCCAAACATGTTTTCAGCTGATCCAGTGTCTTTTGACTGCAGATCGAATCATTCAATACAACAGGCTCGAATGATTTCATATTGATTCCATCTTTCATGATGGCATTGACCAAATATGGCTTCATCATTTTTCCTTTGTTCGCCACTGCATTGTAGATCATCAAAGTCTGCAATGGTGAGATAGCAATCGAATAACCAAATCCCATCCATGGAAGCGAAACATTGCTCCAATATTTACTACCCGGACGCGGAATAGATGGATTGGATTCACCAACCAGGTCAATTCCAGTTGGCTTATGCAATTGTAATTTTTCAAGATGAGCAATGAATTTAGAAGGGTTTCTTCCGTAATAATTAACCGCCAATTTTGCCATTCCAACATTTGAGCTCAATTCAAATGCCTGCTGATAGGTTACATCCGTATGGTGATGACGTTCACTGTCCCATACAGTTCTGCCACCGTACTCCCATTTCCCACCCTCTATATTGACCTGGTTGGATAAACTGATATACTGATCATTTAGTGCAGAGAGCATTGTGATCAATTTGAAAGTTGATCCTGGTTCGGATCGGGTAATGGCATAATTCATATCCTCTGCATAACTGCCGTCTGACTGTCTGCCCAGATTTGCAATGGCCTTGATCTTACCTGTTTTCACTTCCATCACAATACAGGTTCCATTGGTGCATTCATTCTCAGTCATCACTTTCAACAAAGCCTGTTCAGCGATGTCTTGAATATTCACATCAATGGTTGTAACAATATCTTTTCCATTATCAGGTTCTATTTCTGAACCTTCAACTGGAACAAATGCGCCACCAGCAATCCTTCTAACCAATCTTTTGCCTGTCACCCCCCTCAATAAACTATCATAGGTTTTCTCAAGACCAACATTCTTTGCAACTACATTACCTGCTGAGTCGATGTATTCCCTTGAAAGTCCAATTGTTCTGTTGGCCAATAAACCAAATGGTGCCAGTCTTTTTTCTTTTTCAATAAAAATGAAACCGTTTTTGTTTTTATTCTTTTTAATAAATCCAATGCTTCTGAGAGATTGATATTGATTAAAATCTATGTTGCGCGTCAACAAATGATATCTGTCCTGGCGATTAAATACATCCATTAATTCCCGCTTGTACTCTACTTCGGTTTTTTCGCCCACAATCATGGCAAGATTGTATGCAATGCTATCGAGATGCTGTTTCAATCTCTCTCCATTTTTCTCCTGGATACCCTGTGCACCAAAATCAAGGTATATGTCAAAAAATGGTATAGAACTGCTGAGCATTCTTCCATCCTCACTGTAAATAGTACCCCGTTCGGCATCCATCTCCCTGTACTCCAAATGCAGACTATCACTCAGTGAACGCCAATAAGCCCCCTCAGCGTTTTGTATATAAAAGGCCTTTGCAAAAATGCAAACACCCAACACCAACATCATGATGTAAATGAGGTAGCTACGCCACAATATGTCCTTTTTTGTTTCCAATTAATCGGAAGCTTTGTTTATTTTATATAATGTATCCTCCAATGTCATGGGAGGTTCTTTGATTTCTTTTATTCCAAATGGTTCCACCGCCTTCACCACTTCAGATTGTTTTGTCATGAACATCCAATCCTTTCTGATCATTTTGAACTCATATTGCAGGTCCTTCATTTCTCTGGATGTTCGATTGATATCTTTGATTGCCCGCTCTGCATGATGCCCGTTGTATATATAAATAATGGCGAGTGCAGCCAGAAATAAAAAAAACCTGATGTTTTTCACCAACCATGCCTGGTTGATAAAAAACCATTTGTTCTCTCTGCTATTTATTTTTTTCTCGTTCATTTATTTTTTTCTGCAACCCTTAATCTTGCACTGCGCGATCTTGGATTGTTTTTTATCTCTTCTGCACTTGGCTCAATTGGTTTTTTGGATATTGGATTCAACGGACTTACATCTTTTGTACCAAAAACTGGATCTGCCTTTACCGGCTCGACATCACCCGTTTTGAAAAATTGTTTCACCATGCGGTCTTCAATGCTGTGAAAAGTAATGATGGCTATTCTTCCTCCTGGTGCCAATACTTCAACCGATTGATTCAACAAATCCTTCAATGCACCTACTTCATCATTCACCGACATTCGCAATGCCTGAAATACCTGCGCCAAATATTTGTTTGGATTTCCTTTGATCACTGGTGCAATCACAGCTTTGAATTCATCGATGGTTTTGATAGGCGCATGTGAACTGTGATTAAATAACAGCGTGGCCAATGTTCTTGCATTTGAAACTTCACCATACTCCTGAAAAATCCATTGAAGTTCAGCCGCAGAGCGTGTTTGAATGAGTTTCGATGCTGTCAGGTCACTTGATTGGTCCATGCGCATGTCCAATGCTGCATCAAATCGGATGGAAAATCCCCGCGCCGGTTCGTCAAACTGATGACTGCTCACACCCAAATCAGCAAGAATACCATCTACATGAGCAATCTGATGTAGCCTAAGAAATTTTGAGAGATAACGAAAGTTGTGCGGAATAAACAAGATGCGTGTATCAGCAGGAATATTTTTTTTTGCATCTGCATCTTGATCAAAAGCAATCAACCTACCTCCGTCGCCTAAATGACGAAGGATTTCTCTTGCATGTCCGCCTCCACCGAATGTACAGTCAACATACACCCCATTGGATTTGATCTGCAATGCCTCCACCGCCTCTTTCAGCAGCACCGGAACATGATAAGCTGAGCTTTCATCGCTCTTTCTCTGTTCACCTTTCTGCATGGGAGGCAACATCAATTTTAATTTTTCATTGTTGATCTTTCTTGGCCATTACTTCAGCAGCCAGGTTGCTGAATGTTTCTGGAGAAAATTTTTCAAAGAACTGCTGATACTTATTTTTATCCCATATTTCCATTTTGTTGACAGCAGACACCAACACGATGTCTTTCTCTAGTCCCGCATGCTCCATTAAATTTTTCGGCAACAACAGCCTGCCTGCACTGTCCAGTTCAATCTGCATGGCGCCATTCAAAAAATACCTCCTGAACTCCCTGACCTTGGGATCAAAGTCATTCAGGTTGCTGATGGATTCATACAAAGGATTCCAGCTTTTCATAGGATACATGGAAAGGCATTTTTCAAAACCACGGTTGATCACAAAAACAGGTAATTCAGCCTCAGGCAGCTGCTTTTTTATGCCTGCAGGCAGAAGAAACCTACCTTTGCTATCAATTGTTGCCTCGTATTCGCCTATGAAACCTATCATTTACAATTAGTTATGTAAAAAACCATTTATTGACACAAAATAACACAAATTCCCACTTTCATACCCAATTCCGTCAATCTATATTTTTCCACAGCTGAAATGCAGTATGGCATTGAGTTTTGGAGAAATATGCCTATGTTCCTGTGCATATATGAACTTTGGGTGTGAATAACAGGTGAATTACTACTGAAATGACCATGAAATCAACTATTCAAGAACTAAAAACAGCAGATTTTGACTACGTCCTGCCAGAGGAACTTATTGCCTACGCACCACTGGAACAAAGAGATGCTTCCCGCCTGATGGTAATTGAAAACAGTCAATACCAACACAGCCATTACAGCAAACTTCCAACGCATCTTCCACCTGGCACTCGACTGGTTTTCAACAATACCAAAGTCATTGCAGCAAGACTTTTCTTCAAGACCATGCAGGAAAAAGAAATTGAAATATTTCTACTTGAACCATTGAGTGGTGATTATAATTCGTTGCAGCATAAAAAATCGGCAACCTGGAAATGCCTGATTGGCGGATCCAAAAAATGGAAAAAAGAAGAAACGCTGGAGCATACATTCACATCCAATGATGGAATTTTCATTTTGCATGCAACTTTCAATGGTAGAAATGAGGATTGCTTTGTGGTCACATTTGATTGGGAAATAGATATTAATTTTTATGGGTTGATTGAATTGGTTGGCAATACTCCTCTTCCCCCTTACATCAAAAGAGCAGCAACTGCAGAGGATATAAATCGTTATCAAACCGTATATGCAAAGTCCGTTGGCTCGGTCGCGGCACCCACAGCTGGACTTCATTTCACGGATGAATTGATGCAGCAGCTAGACAAACACAATACAGCGACTTCTTATCTTACACTGCACGTCGGAGCAGGAACATTCAAGCCGGTCACTGCATCTTCCATTGTAGATCACACGATGCACAAAGAATTTTTTGAAGTATCACTGAAAACGCTTGAAGAACTTGCCGAAGTAGATCGCAACATCATTCCAGTTGGAACCACATCACTCAGAACATTGGAAAGTCTCTACTGGATTGGATTAAAAATATATCATGCCATGCAGGACATTGGACCAATGAACAATCTGGACCAGTGGGAGCACTTTGATTTGATGCAGCTTAGCCAGCATTCATATCAAACCATTGTTCAACACATCGTTGTTCGGATGAAAGAACAAGGAATGAACACCTTGCATGGACATACTGGTATTTGCATTACTCCTGGATATCCTTTTAAAGTTGCAAAGGGACTTATAACCAATTTCCATCAGCCACAATCGACTTTACTGTTCATCATCGCAGCCTTCTTAGGAGATACATGGAAAGATGCATATGCAACTGCTGTCAAAGAGAAATACAGATTTCTGAGTTATGGTGACGGCATGCTGATCAAACTTTGATCCTATCGAAGCGGAAGTCTCACTGTGAATGAACTTCCCTCTCCAACTGTACTGTTCACTTCAATGGTGCCATGATGTGCCTCCACCATTTTTTTGGTATAGTTCAAACCCAATCCAAAACCTTTCACATTGTGAACATTTCCGGTATGTGCCCGGTAAAATTTATCAAAAACCTTTGACATGGTATCCTTTGTCATACCCAATCCATTGTCTTTCACAACAACCACAATATTTTTTTTCTCGTTATATGTGTTGACGATGATGTAAGGATCAACTCCCTCTTTGCTGTACTTTAAGGCATTGTCAATCAGATTGCTCAGCATATTCATAAAATGCACAGGATGTCCAGCAACACCATCTTGCGTTGCATTGAGGTGGAATTCTATAACAGCATTTTTTTCCTCAGCCTGCAGAGAAAATTTAGATTTTATTTTGTGCAATACCTCATGCACTTGTAAATCCTTCATATCCTTCAATACCTGATTGACATCCAATTGAGCTGCCTGCAGGATCTGCTCAACCTGCGTATTCATGCGGTTGTTTTCTGTTTTGATGATTTGACCAATGCTCAGGAGCTGCTCCCGATTGCCAATGATTTTTTCATTTTTGAGTGTATCGACAGCAATGGATATGGTAGCAAGTGGGGTTCTCAATTCATGGGTCATGTTATTGATGAAATCTGTCTTCATCTCACTCAATTTTTTCTGGGTGAGAATGGTACGAATCGTAAGATAAAATGCTGCAACGATGATCAAAGTAAAAATCACAGCAACAAGTATCATCCAGCTCACAGATTTCAATACAAAATCCTTGATGTCATAGATTACCAGTACCAGTTTTTCCTGAGGCATGTACGGTCTTGTCTCTTCATCAGGCAATGTCATCAGTGGCCAAACATGCAAAAGATAATTAACTGAATCCTTCAAACCTTCTTCATAATATTTAATATAATTAGGTGAGGCCAGTTCTGGTCCCATGTTATTGACATTAGACAAAACAGCAAATTCAAACTTGGCACCCTTCAAACCATTTGCTTCAAAAGCTTTGGCGATTTTTAGTTGGATATCATTTACGGAGAAATGTTCTGCAATGGTTTGCGGACCAAAGAGCTCCAGAATCCTATTCTGGGTTCCTTGGGGCAAGACATCAAGCGGAATATTGGGCGCATACTTCATTTTTTCTTCAACCAGTGATTCAACAACTTCAAACTCTACCATTTCAACCTTGGTTGCAATCTGTTCATTTTTGATTGCAATTACATTCTTAAGCCATGAATACTGAATGATGATGATCCCAATCAGGGAAACAGTAGTTAAAACC
>JBEAYH010000055.1:0-5907 GCA_041159435.1 Bacteroidota bacterium
AAACCGTTATCAGTCCAAAAATTCGCTTCATCATTCAACAAAAATAAGTGTGCAGCCATCTAAAGATAAATAAAGGGAATTTATTTAACTTAGGTTTATGATCGATATTTCATGCGGCACATTGCTCATTGCTGAACCTTTCATGAAAGACCCTAACTTTCAACGCTCAGTCGTTCTGATGTGTGAGCATGAAAATATTTCAGGAAGTTTTGGTATTACCATCAATCGCTTGACAAAAGATGTTTTATGTGACTACCTGCCCGATTTTGAACACGTCAAACTTCCTGTATTTGATGGTGGCCCGGTTGGAAAAGACAATATGCACTTCTTGCACAAGCGGGCCGATCTGATTGAAGGCGGAAAAGAAATTGCAGAGGGAATTTATTGGGGAGGAGACTATGAATCAGCTTTGCGCCTTGTTATTGAACATAAAATTTCAATTGATGAAATTCGGTTTTACCTGGGTTATGCTGGATGGGAAAAAAATCAATTGAGAGAAGAAATGAAGGAAAAGAGCTGGATGATTGTACAGGCGAAATCATCTATTGTATTTCATAAAAATCCATCACAAATCTGGAAAGAGTCCGTCAAACAAATGGGAGAGGAATTTCATCCCGTGATTCACTACCCACTGGATCCCTCTTATAATTGATCAGTGGTTCTCACTTTCCTTGCAAGCAGATTGATCAATGCGCCGAGCATGGCAACAATGATCAAAGCAGTTCTTAATCCAACTTCGTGTGCAATGAAGCCGATCAAAGGTGGACCAATCAAGAAACCCGTAAATCCCACACTGCTCACAGCTGACAAAGCAGCCGAAGGGGCCATGTCTTTGCTTTTTGCAGCAAGCATGTATACGATAGGGATGACTGAGGAAACTCCAAATCCTACCAACGCAAATCCAATCATCACAGAAAAAGGTTGAGAAAGAGACAGTGAAATGGTCATTCCTACTAAAATCAATAAACCATTTGCCTTCAATACCGTTGCGTGCTTAAAGGACTGTACCAGCCTGTCTCCTGCAAGTCTGCCTGCTGCCATGCACATCGCAAACGCAGTATAGCCAGTTGTGCTGATTGTATTCAACTGATGGATGACCTGTCTATAATAAAGTGAACTCCAATCTGACATAGCACCTTCCGACATGGCAACACAGAAGCAAATAATTCCAAGCAAAACCAATTTCCTGTTTGGCAATACAAAAACTTTTGAGGTTTCATCTCCAACCCCTTCATCCGGAATCAAATGGAATGACCCAACAATGATGATGAAAGCAGCAATCAGTGAAACAATCATGAAATGCAATTCAGTGCTGTATCCCATCCGCATTGTCCAACCACTTACAGCAGCTGCGCTGAATGCTCCAATGCTCCACATGGCATGAAGACTGGATAAAATGGGCTTATTGATGCGGTGTTGAATAGAAATACCCTGTGTATTCATGGAGATGTTCCCAAAATTGCCCATCAACCCAAATCCAAACAACACACAAGACAATGTAAATATGGTTGACGCAGATGCAATCAAGTAAAGCAGCACTGTATAGACCAATGCAGAGGCAATCGACATAAATTTGCTGCCGAATCTATGCACCAACCAACCTGAAAAGGGCAAAGCTATCAAGGCACCGAGGGGCAACATAAACAGGACCGCTCCAAGCTCAGCCTCATTTAAGTGAAACTTATCTTTTACTTGAGGAATTCTAGAGGCCCAGCTTGAAAATATAAATCCAAGAAAGTAGAAATATGATGAAATGGCAATTCTGGATTGAGGAGATTTTTTCTGCACGCCCAAAAATAAACTTTCCAGCATAAAAAATTACCGAACAAACCAAAAAGAAGGTTGTTTATCTTGCGTCTCACATTATGACTACGAAATACATATTTCTCATCATTTCTTTGATATTGTATTCATGCAAAAAAGGCGGAACAGACTGCTGTCTGCCTCCCGTCGAAACTCAGCCAACCATTTCAATCGATGCAATCAGTTTAGCTGAAGGCAACACGGGCTTAACTGATTTCAACTTTACCATTAAGTTGAGCAAGGCATCTAGCAAAGCTGTTACAGTGAAAGTGAATACCAAAAATGGAACGGCTATTTCTCCAAATGACTTTACGAGTCTTGAAAAAACAATCACGTTTGCACCTGGTGAAACATCTGCAAAAGTTGCAGTTGCAGTTGTTGCAGATGAATTCAAAGAAGCAGATGAAGATTTTCAACTGATGCTTTTTGAGCCAACCAATGCAAGTATTGAAACTGCGATCGGTGCTGCATTCATCATGAATGATGACAGCAAATTTGAAGTCAATGAAAAGGGCTATACCACTCCCAATTCATATGCTGGCATGAATCTCGTATGGGCAGATGAATTCAACGGGACTTCCCTGAATACAGATAATTGGAATTATGATGTTGGCGATGGCTGTCCCAATTGTGGATGGGGAAACAACGAGTTGCAATTTTATACTGCGGGCGATAATTTATATTTCCAAAGTGGAAAGATGATTATTGAAGCGAGAAAAGAAAATAAAAATGGCAAGAGCTATACTTCCACACGATTGACCAGCATGAACAAAAGATCTTTCAAATTTGGCAGGGTTGACTTTCGGGCAAAAATTCCTTCGGGACAAGGCATATGGCCTGCATTTTGGATGTTGGGAGATAATTTCCCAACAGCTGGATGGCCAGCCTGTGGTGAAATTGATATCATGGAAGTGCTGGGACAACAACCTTCTAAAATTTATTCTACCATCCATTTCAAATCAGGAAATACAAGTGCAAGGGTTGAGAAAAGCCTCTTAACTGCTTCATCCCTCGCAGATGAATTTCATGTTTACAGCCTGGTTTGGGAGAAGGACAAGATAAAGACCATGGTAGATGACAAGACCATTGCAGAATTCGATCCATCACAGGTTTCAGCACCCTATCCGTTCAACGAGAAATTTTTCTTTATCATGAACATCGCAGTCGGAGGGAATTGGCCCGGTAGTCCCAATGCAACCACATACTTCCCACAATTCATGATGGTGGATTATATTAGAGTATTTCAGTAAATAAAAAGAAACCAATTATTCAGCTGAGCTAGCGTTCTCCAATAATACTGTAGCCTTGTTATTGAGTACTTCGATGAAACCGCTTGAGATATTGTAAGATGTGGTCTTACCCTTGCTGTCTAATAAAATTTTTATTACACCTTTTTTGAGTGCACTTACAAGTGGTGCGTGTTTGTCAAGTACTTCAAATGAACCAGATACACCTGGGAGCTGTATTCCATATACATCTCCCGTGTAAATTTTTTTCTCAGGTGTCAGAATTTCAATTTGCATCAATTCGTCTTATAGGTTGATTATGCTTTGGCGGCTTCCATCATTTTCTTACCCTTCGCGATGGCATCTTCAATGGTACCGACAAGGTTGAATGCAGCTTCTGGATACTCGTCAACTTCTCCATCCATGATCATGTTGAAACCCTTGATGGTATCTTCAATGCTTACGAACACACCTTTTAAACCGGTAAACTGCTCAGCAACGTGGAATGGCTGACTGAGGAAACGCTGTACTTTTCTAGCACGTGATACAGTGAGTTTATCCTCCTCGCTCAATTCATCCATACCAAGAATTGCGATGATGTCTTGCAATTCTTTGTAACGCTGGAGAATGAGCTTTACCTTGTTTGCGCAGTTATAATGGGCTTCACCAACAATCATTGGCGTCAAAATTCTTGAAGTTGAATCCAATGGATCAACAGCAGGATAGATACCCAAGTCAGCAATCTTACGGCTCAATACAGTAGTTGCATCCAAGTGGGCAAAGGTTGTTGCAGGAGCCGGATCTGTCAAGTCATCCGCAGGCACATATACCGCCTGTACCGATGTGATTGAACCGTTCTTGGTTGATGTAATTCTTTCCTGCATCAATCCCATTTCTGTTGCAAGTGTAGGTTGGTATCCCACCGCAGATGGCATACGTCCGAGCAAAGCGGATACTTCAGAACCTGCTTGTGTAAATCGGAAGATATTATCTACGAAGAACAAAATGTCTTTGCCTTTTCCGGTTCCATCTCCATCTCTGAAATACTCTGCGATGGTCAAACCACTCAATGCAACACGTGCACGCGCTCCAGGAGGTTCATTCATCTGTCCGAATACAAACGTTGCTTTTGAATCTTTCAATCCATTCATATCTACCTTCTCCAAATCCCATCCGCCTTCTTCCATGCTGTGTTTGAAATCATCCCCATATTTCATGATACCTGCTTCGATCATCTCTCTCAACAGATCATTTCCTTCACGGGTACGCTCTCCAACACCAGCGAAAACCGACAGTCCACCATATCCTTTTGCAATATTGTTGATCAACTCTTGAATCAAAACTGTTTTACCAACACCAGCACCACCAAACAATCCGATCTTTCCACCTTTTGCATACGGTTCGATAAGATCGATGACTTTGATACCCGTGAACAATACTTCTGTTGCAGTACTGAGGTCTTCAAATTTGGGGGGCTTGGCATGAATCGCTCTGCCGTTTGCTTTTGAAACAGCTGGCAGTCCATCAATTGGATCTCCTGTTACATTGAACAACCGACCGTTGATTGCTTCACCTGTTGGCATTGAAATTGCCTTGCCAGTATCAAACACTTCTGTGCCTCTGACCAGTCCCTCTGTTCCATCCATTGCCACGCACCGTACACTGTCCTCACCCAGATGTTGTTGTACCTCCATTACGAGGGTTTCACCGCTTTCTCTTTTGAGTTCCAGGGCGTTATAAATTTCAGGGAGCTGACCTTCAAAATGAACGTCTACTACCGCACCAATCACCTGTTTTACTTTTCCTTTGTTTGACATGTTATATGGTTGAAATGGATAAAATTATATTTCAGGGCGCAAAGGTAAGCCAGGTGCCGAGATTGTAAAAATTAACACCCATAAATTTTCTAACATTTGCCTCTTTTTCAGAGTGCCATGTATAAAAATGCTGCTAAAACTGCTCCCAGGATGGGTCCCAGTACAGGAATGACGGCATATTTCCAGTCACTCGCCCCTTTGTGTGGGATGGGAAGAAGGGCATGGATGATTCTGGGTCCGAGGTCACGTGCTGGATTGATGGCATAGCCAGTTGGACCACCCATACTGAGTCCGATTCCCAATACCAGCAATGCAACTGGCAGGGCATCAATAGATCCCAGTTTGACTTCTCCGTTTTGAATGAAAAGTACAGCGAGCATGAATATAAAACTGGCAATTGTTTCTGTCATTAAATTCTGAGCAGGGTTGCGGATCGCAGGACCAGTAGAAAAAACACCCAATATGGATGCAGGATCTTTTGAAGCATCAAAATGATCCTTGTAAGTGAGCCATGTCAGGATTGCACCAGCAAATGCGCCAAGAAATTGTGCAAGAATATATCCGGGCACCAAACTCCATTCAAATTTACCAGCTACTGCGAGTCCAATGGTAACAGCTGGATTCAAGTGAGCACCACTGATGTCGGCAGAAATAAAAACACCGACAAAAACTGCAATGGCCCAGGCAAAACCCACAACGATGAGTCCGGCGTTCTGCCCCTTGGTTTTATCCAATACAACATTGGCAACAACAGATAGTCCCAGTGTGATCAACACAGCTGTTCCAACTAATTCAGCAATAAATGGCGACATGGCAAGAATTTAAAATGAATGTAAAGAAAATTTTTCAAGGAAGGTATGCCTTAGCAAGTTCTGTGAATGAAGCAATTTGTTGATCAATCCATGCGTCATCTTTCTTCAACTCTTTTGCCATAATAGCTGCTACTTTTTCAACTGATGCAATTGCTGCAGCAGCGTCAATGAACAAGATCCTGGATCTTCTTGCAAGGATATCCTCTACCTGCAAGGCCATCTCATTTCTGATGGACCAAATCAATTCTG
>JBEAYH010000005.1:0-4551 GCA_041159435.1 Bacteroidota bacterium
AAGCCAAGATTGCATGAGTTGTTTTTGAAAAGATCGGCAGGTAAAGTCGGGGTACCAGTAATCCCATCACGACTTTCTATTCTTACTCAGAAGATCAATGATGATCGCGGACAATGTTTCTATTGTGCGCAGTGTAACAGAGGTTGTCAGGTATATGGTGACTTCTCATCTTCCTCTGTGCTTGTTAGACCTGCATTGAAAACTGGCAATGTTGATTTGATCACTGGTGCAATGGCGAGAGAGGTCTTGACGAACAGCGAGGGACAAGCCACAGGTATTTCGTATGTAAATAAAATGGATTTGCAAGAATATGAAGTGAGAGGGAAGGTGGTTGTGTTGGCAGCAAGTGCATGTGAGTCTGCTCGATTGTTGTTGAATTCAAAATCAGCTCGTCATCCAAATGGTTTGGCGAACAACAGCAATGTGGTTGGAAAATATTTACATGATTCAACAGGTGCTGCAATGGGTGGTGTGTTGCCACAATTATTTGGCAGAAAAAGATACAACGAAGATGGTGTAGGTGGAATGCACGTGTATTCACCATGGTGGGGCGACAACAAGAAACTGGACTTCCCAAGAGGTTATCATATTGAATATTGGGGTGGCATGAGTCAGCCTGCATACGGCTTCGGATGGGGCATTGAGGGAATGAATGGGAAGTACCAGGTAAATGGAAAGCAGAAAGAAGCTGGTGGATATGGTGCTTCATTGAAAGAAGATTACCGTTATTTCTATGGTGCAGGAGTTGGAATGGCTGGAAGAGGTGAGGCCATTGCATTGGAATCAAATTATTGCGAGATCGATCCGAATGTGGTTGATAAATATGGTATTCCAGTTTTAAAATTCAATGTGAAGTATACTGATTATGAAGTGAAGCAGGCCAAGCACATGAAGGAAACTTTTAAAGAGATCATGCATTCACTCGGTGCCGTGATTACATGGGGTGATGATGGTCCTGAAAACAACTACGGACTCGAATCACCTGGAAAAATTATTCATGAAGCTGGCACTGTGCGCATGGGTAATGACCCTAAGCGTTCTGCATTGAACAAATACAATCAAGCGCATGATTGTAAAAATTTGTTTGTGGTGGATGGAGGTGCGTTTGTGTCACAGGCAGATAAGAACATCACCTGGACCATCCTCGCACTCTCAATGAGAGCTTCTGAATACATTGTTGATCAATTGAAAAAACAGAATATTTAATCAGTTGGCTGTTGACGGTTAACCGTTAACTGTTTAACTGTCAACCGTCAACCCCAAAATCAAAACTCGTTCACATGGATAGAAGAAAATCACTCAAAGCCCTTGCAGTCGGTACCATCAGCGGTGCTGTATTGCTGGATGCCTGTAAGCCAGGCGATAAAAAAGATGCAGCCAATAAATCGCTTGCTGATGGATTTACATTGGATCGTCAGCCAGAGGAATTGGAGCGATATGAAAAAGTAACTTCAGAGACTTTTTTCAATGCACATGAAATGTCAACCATCGCAGTTCTTTCGGATATAATTATTCCAAAAGATGAGGTGAGTGGAAGTGCAACGGATGCGAAGGTTCCTGATTTCATTGAATTTATTGTAAAGGATATGCCACAGCATCAAACTCCAATGAGAGGGGGACTCCGCTGGTTGGATATTCATTCATTCAAGAAGAAAGGGAAATCATTTGTTGACTTGGATGAAAAGTCACGTCTTGAAATTGTGGACGAGATTGCCTATCCACAAAAAGCGGCACCTGAAGTTGCACAAGGAGTAGCATTTTTCAGTTTGATGAGAAATTTGACTGCGACTGGATTTTATACATCTAAAATTGGTGTGGAGGATGTTGGCTACAAAGGAAATCAACCCAACCAATGGAATGGAGTTCCTGATGATGTGCTAAAGCAATATGATGTAGCGTATACTGATAAGGAAAACAAAGAATGTGTTAAGTACGAATAATTGAAAAATAAAAAACGATTGTTATGTCAAATAAAAATTACCAAAGAAGAAAGTTTATTAAAAACGGAGCAATGGGAATGGCAGCATTCACCATTGTACCAAGACATGTAATTGGAAAGGGATATGTTGCGCCGAGCGACAAATTAAGAATTGCTGGCATTGGTGCAGGTGGTAAAGGTCAGAGCGACCTTGCTGAGTTTGCGAAGAGTCCCAATGTAGACATTGTTGCGTTGGTTGACGTGGATGACCGCGCTTCAGCCAAGTCGCGTCAGTCTTTTCCCAAAGCCAATTACTACCACGATTTCCGTGAAATGCTAGAGAAAGAGAAGAACAATATTGATGCATGTTCTATTTCAACACCCGATAATACACATGCTGTTGCAACCATTGCAGCCATGCAACTCGGAAAACATGTATATACACAGAAGCCACTTACACATGATATCTATGAAGCGCGTGTGTTGACGGAGGCTGCTAAAAAATACAAAGTGGTTACACAAATGGGTAACCAGGGTGGTTCAGGAAATGGTGTGAGAAGAACGCAGGAGTTGATTGCAGCTGGACTGATAGGAGAGGTGACAGATGTGCAATGCTGGACCAACAGACCCGTTTGGCCACAAGGTATCCCAACACCAACTGGTAAGTTTGATCTTCCAAAAGAATTGAATTGGGATCTATGGATCGGTCCTGCTAAAATGATTGATTACAATCCTGCTTATCTGCCATTCAACTGGCGTGGATGGTGGGCTTTTGGAACTGGATCGCTTGGTGACATGGCTTGTCATATCATGGATCCTGTTTTCCGTTGTCTGCCAATCTTGTATCCATCCAGTGTAGAATGCTCTGTGGCACAGATTTGGAAGGATATGTGGGATGATACAACCAATACAGATGCATGTCCACCATCAACCATTATTCATCTTACCTACCCGAGAACCGATGGTAAGAAAGGGGATATCAAGGTTTCATGGTATGATGGAGGATTGTTCCCTCAGCGTCCTGATGAATTGTTGCCAGAGGAAGCATTTGGTAATTGGGATGGAGGAGTATTGTTCATCGGAACAAAAGGAAAATTATTGGCTGATTGCTATGGTGCCAATCCGAGGTTGTTGCCAACAAAGAAAATGCAGGAAGTAACACTGCCCAAGGAAACATTGCAAAGGGTTCCAGAAGGCCATTATTTACAGTGGGTGAATGCATGTATTGCTGGTTATGGAAAAGGCAAAACCAGCTCGCCATTTGAGTTTGCCGGTCCATTTACAGAAAGTATTTTAATTGGCAACCTTGCCATTAGAAGCTGGATGATGAAGAATCCGAATCTTACTGGTTGGGAGGACAAATATCTTGGAAGGAAGAAGTTGTTGTGGGATGCCAAGAATATGCGCATCACCAATTTCGAACCAGCCAACCAATACGTGAAGAGAGAGTACAGAGATGGATGGAAGCTGGAGTTGTAAGCTTACAGTTGACAGTTGACTGTTGACTGTTAACGGTTAACTGTCAACCGATAACCGTCAACTATATTGACTTCCTGACTACAGTTTTTAGAATTTAAAATTTTTACGATCTTTGCAGGACCAAAATCAAAAAAGATGGACAAAAGAATAAATACACTGATTTTCTTGTATGTGATTTATTTCCTGATCGCTGTAAGTATGATGTTATTTGTACCTGTGCAGCAATTCTTTACTGCATTTTTGTTTGGTGCAACCGGAGTATTGATTTTCTTGATGTTCTTCACACTTTGGTTATTGAAAAGAGACTATTAAGTTCCTTTCATTTCTATACATAATTTTAAAGCCTGGTTTCATCTAGGCTTTTTTATTTAAAAAAACCGCCAGCAAAAAACCGATAATTATAAATTATTCTTGTTACACTTCTATTAATACCTGCTTTTTTGATTTTGCCTAATTTTGCTGTTTTGAATATGTCAATTGTATAATTATTTTGAATTTTAAAATCTAAGGTAACTTTACTTTTGGCGAGTATTCTAAAGCCTCTTTAACTATTGAAGCATCTTGTATGAATCTAGTTCTTTTGCCCCCTTTTATTCGCCATTGGGCAAACAGGTACTTTAGAAAACTGCTTCTAAAAAATCTCTTTTTTTCAAGGAAACATATCTTTCGTCTGTTTTGTTTATTTATTTGTATCATCTCATTTTCAAATATCCAGGCTGATTCCCTCTCAAATTATTCCTACTCAAGTGAGAGTAAAATTCATCATTTCGAAAATTTCATTTCAAACAGCACAGTCATACCTGATACTACTAATTTGAGATTTGAAATCAATCCAATTAAGCTTTCTACTGCCACAAATATTTCAATAAATGCTGGCAATAATCAGTCTGCAACTGTTGGAACCACCTTAGCAACCGCTCCTAGTGTTCTTATTACCGATGAAAGCGGTAACCCTGTTTCAGGTGTAAGTGTGTCTTTTGCTGTAATTGGTGGAGGGGGGAATGTAATTAGTGCAACTGTGACAACGGGTGTGAACGGCATCGCATCTACCCCCTGGACAATAGGCACTATTGCGGGTACAAATACTCTGACCGCCACATCAACAGGATTAACAGACTCTCCAGTAATATTTACTGCTTCAGGCACTCCCGGGC
>JBEAYH010000056.1:0-7555 GCA_041159435.1 Bacteroidota bacterium
GATGAGACGGACCACACCGCTTTCAGTGAGTCCCATATCTTCCAAAAACATTTTCCTGTCGTCATAACTTTCCATCACAGCAATTTCACTCTCAATGGCAGCACTGATGAACAATATTTCAGCTTTTTCATTTTTGATTTCATCCATTACTTTTTGCGTATGCTGGTTTCCTTTGACTACACTTTTCTCATCCACATTGCAAACATAAATAACAGGTTTGATCGTCAAGAGAAACAAATCAAGTAAGAATTTTTCTTTTTCTTCCTTGCTGATTTCAAAAGCACGTGCATTTTTACCCTGCTCTAAAAAAGTTTTCAATTCTTTCAATACTTCGATGCTGCGCTGTATTTCACGGTCACCTGTTTTGGACATTTTTTCAACCCTTGCTAATTTTTTTTCAACGCTTTCCAGGTCTTTTAACTGCAATTCTGTATCAATCACCTCTTTGTCGCGTATGGGATTTACATTTCCATCCACGTGTATCACATTCTCGTCTTCAAAGCATCTCAATACATGGATGATGGCGTCGGTATTTCGGATATTTCCAAGAAACTGGTTTCCCAATCCTTCCCCCTTGCTGGCACCCTTTACGAGTCCCGCGATATCTACTATCTCCACAGTTGTTGGTACTACTTTTTGAGGTTTAACCAATTTTTCTAATTCAATCAGTCTCTGATCAGGCACGGTGATAACTCCTACATTGGGCTCAATCGTGCAAAAAGGAAAATTTGCGGCTTGTGCCTTTGCATTGCTCAATGCGTTAAATAAAGTTGATTTTCCTACATTTGGTAAGCCAACAATTCCTGCTTGTAATGCCATATTTTCAATTTTGCGTTGCAAAGGTAGTGAGATTGCCTCATAAGCTTTCTTGTTGTAGGCAAGTTTTATAATCCGCATCTATGGCCCTCAACATCATTTGGTTCTCTTTTTTCATCATTGCCTTTGCTGTTGCATTGTTCAAATGGCTTCTTACAGGAGATCCACTGATTTTTAAAACCATTACAGAGGGTATATTCAAATCGGCAGGTGACAGTGTAGACTTGTCCTTCAAGCTCATTGGGATCATGACTTTGTTTTTGGGTTTTATGAACATAGGCGAGAAGGCCGGTGCCATCAGGTTTTTGTCTCGCATTGTTGGACCGTTTTTCTCAAAATTGTTTCCTGAGGTGCCGGAAAAACACCCTGCATTTGGACATATGATCATGAATTTTTCTGCGAATCTCCTGGGACTTGACAATGCAGCAACTCCTTTCGGATTGAAAGCAATGCAGAGTTTGCAGGAATTGAACCCGCAAAAAGAAACTGCCAGCAATGCGCAGATCATGTTTTTGGTTTTGCATGCATCCGGACTCACATTGATCCCGATCAGTATTATAGCGATACGAGCTTCTGTAACACCCCCTGCAGCCAATCCTACCGATATATTCCTGCCCTGCATGATTGCAACGTTTGCCGCAACCATGGCAGCCTTGTTCATTGTTTCTTTCAAACAAAAAATCAATCTACTGCAACCCGTCGTGCTTGCATGGATAGGAGGCATCTCAATACTGATTGGTTTACTGATCAGCTATATCAAGTTTGTTTTGGCAGAAAACCAGATTGAAAATTTTTCCAGCATATTGAGCAATGGGCTTATCCTGCTGATCTTTCTGGTTTTTTTGCTGGGTGGCATGTACAAGAAAGTCAATCTTTTTGAAAGTTTTGTGGAAGGTGCCAAAGGTGGATTTGAAGTAGCTATCAAAATCATTCCTTACCTCGTTGCAATGCTGGTTGCCATCAGTGTTTTCAGGAGTTCTGGTGCTTTTGAATTCATCACTTCATCAGTAGGGTATGTTTTTTCTGCAATGGGCCTAGACACGCAATTTGTGCAGGCACTTCCTACTGCTTTGATGAAACCCCTCAGTGGCAGCGGTGCCAGGGCGATGATGGTGGATACCATGAATAGCTATGGGGCAGATTCATTTGCCGGTAGGTTATCCGCTATTTTTCAAGGTACCAGCGACACGACTTTTTACGTGGTTGCTGTTTATTTTGGATCTGTTGCAGTTAAAAATACACGCTATGCAATAGGGAGCATGTTGCTGGCTGATTTGGTAGGCATCATCACATCTATTTTATTGGCTTATTTATTTTTTGGGAGCTGATCATGCAAATTATTTTAAAAGATATATTGTTGTTTGGGTATCATGGAGTTCACCCCATGGAGCAAAAAACGGGAACCCATTTCAAAATAAACCTCATCATTGAGGTGGATGATAAAAAGGTGGTTGATTTGAATGATACGATTGATTATACAGAAGTTTACAATTCGTTGAAACATAGTTTCCATCAAACTGAACGGTTGTTAGAAGTATTGGCAGACAAGATCATTGATGCAATTTCTTCAAAATTTAAACAAATCCTTCACATAGAAATTGAGATCTTGAAGCTCGATCCGCCCATTCCTTCCTTTCAAGGAGCGGTGGGTATAAAGAAAAGTAAAAAACTAAACTGACCTATATGCGAATCAGAATTTTGTTTCTTTTGATTTTATCAGGGCATTTTCATTTGTTTGCTCAAGAGAATGTTCAGTCAAAGTATGATCCCAATGAATTATTCAATCCCTTGTTTTACAAGCAATATGGCAATTCCATCCGAACAGGAAACGGAGAGCCCGGTGTTGCGTATTGGCAAAACAGAGCAGATTATGCTATCAAGGCATCATTGAATGATGAAACCAATGAAGTAAAAGGTACGGTTGTGCTGACATACACGAATAACAGTCCACATCAACACAATTACCTTTGGTTCCAGCTTGATCAAAATCTTTTCAATCCATCTTCTCGCGGATATGCAAAGCTCCCAGTCAATGGCAGAAGCAGGTATACCGGTGTCAGCTCTGAAGTCAATGGAGGGTACAAAATCGAAGCTGTTAAAGTAGTCAATTCGGTTGCTGGAAAAAATACAGATGTGTCCGTTGATCCTGATATTACTGATACGCGCATGAGAATCGATCTTCCCAAAACGCTAAAACCAAACGGAGACAAAGTTATTGTGAAAGTAGATTTCTCTTTTATAGTTCCCGAGTACGGCGCCGACAGAACAGGCATCCTGAAAAATGCCGATGGAAATATTTTTGCGATTGCACAATGGTATCCGCGCATTTGCGTATTCGACGATATTCAAGGTTGGAACACACTCCCATATCTTGGTGCGAGTGAGTTTTATCTCGAATATGGAAACTTTGATGTTTCCATTACAGCCCCTGCCAACCATGTAGTGGTTGCATCAGGAAATCTTTTGAATCCCGCTGAAGTAATGACAGCTGAACAATTGAAGCGTTATCAGAAGGCGCATACCTCTGATGAGACAGTCATCATCAGAAGCAACGAGGAGGTAAATGATCCATCCAGCCGCCCGGATAAACAAACACTGACCTGGAAATATTCCATAACCAATGCAAGAGATTTTGCTTGGGCTTCATCCAAATCATTTATTTGGGATGCTGCAAAAATCAATTTACCGAGTGGTAAAACTGCGCTTGCTCAATCGGCTTATCCAAGAAGTTCAGATGGCAAGGATGCATGGGGTAGAAGCACGGAGTATACGAAAGCTTCGATCGAAAATTATTCCAAGCGCTGGTTTGAATATCCTTATCCCATTGCTACCAATGTGGCAAGCAATGTAGGTGGGATGGAATATCCCGGTATCGTTTTTTGTGGCGCAAGTGCCAAAACAGAGGGATTGTGGGGAGTTACTGATCATGAATTCGGACATACATGGTTTCCTATGATTGTAGGAAGCAATGAGCGCAAGTATGGATGGATGGACGAAGGATTCAATACATTTCTCAATGCCATTGCTGATGATGATTTCAACAATGGTGAGTACAAAGCACCTAAGTCCAATATGCACGAAATGGCGAAATTCCTATACAGTGATCGTACAGAAGCGGTGATGAAAACACCGGATGCGTTGAAAGAGTTCAACATTGGACTCTCCCTTTATTATAAACCAGGATATGCATTGACTTTGTTGAGAGAGCAAATAGTGGGAGAGAAAAGATTCGATGCTGCTTTTAAAAAGTACATCAGAGATTGGTCTTACAAACATCCATCTCCCTGGGATTTCTTCCGTTCAATGGAGAGCAGTGTAGGGGAGGATCTTGGTTGGTTCTGGAAGGGCATGATCTTGGAAAACTGGAAACTGGATCAATCCATCGGAAAAGTAGAACCACAGTCAGGTGGTGCCAAAAACGGTTACGTTGTTACAGTGCACAACCTTGAAAAGATGGCCATGCCTGTAGTAATCGAATATGAAACTGTTTCTGGTTCAAAAGGAAGGATTCAATTGCCGGCGGAAGTATGGCAGAACGCCGTAAGTGTCAATGCCCGTATTCCTGTTAAAGAGGAATTGAAAAAGGTTGTCTTGGATCCTGACAAGGTGTTCCCAGATGTCAATTCAGAGAATAATAACTGGCTGAATACCAAGCAGTAAGATTAAAAACAGTCTAAATAAAGCTCTTTTATTCCAAAATGTTTTAATTTTGCGCCTCCAAGACATTTCTTGGAATTATTCCCATACGGTCCCATAAGTTCTTCGTCTGTTCGAAGACACCAGAAGGGGTAACAAAAAAAATACTGTCATGCCAAAAGTTAAAACCCACTCAAGGGCGAAAAAAACTTTTAAAATCACAGGAAGTGGTAAGATCACTTTCAGAAAGCCCACTCGTGGCCACTTGTTAACGAAAAAATCCACCAAGAGAAAGAGAGCCCTCAGAATTGAAGGTCAGGTACATCATTCCAACCTTGATTTTGTAAAGAGATTGCTTCGTCTTAAATAGGATTTACCTGATAACAAACTAAAAAAAATTAGATATGCCACGTTCAAAAAATGCAGTTGCCTCAAGAGCACGCAGAAAAAGAATACTCAAACAAGCCAAAGGTTTCTTTGGTAAAAGAAAGAATGTTTATACCGTTGCCAAAAACGTATTAGAAAAAGGACTCACCTACAGCTATGTTGGCCGTAAACTGAAGAAAAGGGATTACCGCAGACTTTGGATTGTGCGTATCAATGCTGCTGTAAGAGAAGAGGGACTCACTTATTCAGAGTTCATCAACAAGTTGAAGGTGAAAGGTATAGATTTAGACCGCAAAGTATTGGCTGATATGGCCATGAACAATGCTGAGTCTTTCAAGAAACTTGTTCAATCAGTTAAATAAACCTGATTCCCATTTGCTTAAGAGATGAGCAATACTTATACTGACCTTGTCAAGCAAACCTTTTACTTTCCACAGGAAGGGTTTGATACCAAAGACGGCAATTTGTACTTCAATGATTTGGACCTCAAAGCATTGATTGAAAAGTATGGCACACCTCTTAAGCTTACTTATTTGCCCAAAATAGGTTCACAGATCAACAAGGCAAAGACGCTGTTTGCCAAGGCAATCAAGAAACATAAATACGAAGGCAAATATCATTATTGCTATTGTACGAAAAGTTCACACTTTTCGTTTGTTGTTGAAGAAGCCTTGCAACACGATGTTCATTTGGAAACATCTTATGCGTACGACATAGAGATCATCAATCAGTTGTTGAAGAAAAGAAAGATCTCCAAAGAAACCTATATCATTTGCAATGGGTTTAAACAAAAGCACTATACTTCCAGAATCGCAAGGCTGATCAATACAGGATTTAAAAATGTAATTCCAATTCTCGACAACAAAGAGGAATTGGAGCGTTATAAAAAATCTGTAAGAGAACCCTTCAAGCTGGGAATTCGTGTAGCAGCGGAAGAAGAGCCCAATTTCCCTTTTTATACCTCCCGGTTGGGCATCAGAGCAAAAGACATCCTTGAATTTTATGTAGATCAGATTGAAGGATACGAAGAAAAGTTCCAGCTTAAAATGCTGCATATCTTCCTTAACAAAGGAATCAAAGACGATATTTATTATTGGAGTGAGTTGAACAAGGTGATCAATCTGTATTGCCAGTTGAAAAAGATTTGTCCTGAACTAGACTCCATCAATATTGGAGGTGGATTCCCCATCAAACATTCACTTGGATTTGATTATGATTATGAATTCATGATCAATGAAATCATTTCCAACATCAAAAAAGCATGCAAGAAGGCAAGGGTTCCCATGCCACATATTTTCACTGAATTTGGAAGCTTTACTGTGGGAGAGAGCATGGCACATATTTACTCTGTGCTTGCCGAAAAAATTCAGAATGACAGAGAAATCTGGTACATGATTGATTCTTCTTTCATCACCACTTTGCCTGATACATGGGGGATTGGTGAGAAATTTCTCTTGTTGCCCATTAACAAATGGAACAACGAGTATCAGCGCGTTGTTTTAGGTGGCATTACATGCGACAGCCACGATTATTACGACTCGGAAGAACATATCAACGAAGTATTTCTTCCTAAAACGAATGGCGAAAATCCAAAAGAACCTCTTTACTTGGGATTTTTTCATACCGGTGCATACCAGGATCAAATCAGCGGATATGGAGGTATCAAACACTGCATGATTCCTTCTCCACAACACATCATTGTCGGCAAAGATAAAAATGGTAAACTGGTTGACTGGGTGTATGCGAAAGAACAGACTGCTCAGAGCATGCTCAAGATTCTCGGTTATCTTTAGCCGCCTTACTTACGGACATTCATTTTGTATTTCTTGTTGACTTTTGGATTGTTGAAATATTTCTCAGCATCCTCTTGTGTATACTTAGGGTTAAATTCAACCAAGGGCAGGTCGATTAACTGCAACTGTGACTGTTTCAATTCATCTTTTAATTTTCTGGTCTTGTTGAGAATGTCAATGTCTTTTTCACCCACCAGGCTGTATTCAGATAACATAAATTCCAGTCGCTTGATGGTTCCCCGTACCTGTGAAGCCATGTTTTGCTCTTGTACCTTGTTGGGTGAAACAGTTTCTTTGATGGGCACAAGCGTTAAACCCAATGAAGGCAGCACTTTGCCGAAGTTTTTCGCACCATTGCTCTGCGCTGAGGTTGAAAGGATGGTGCCAAACATTGCAGTTGAAGAACTTCCGATATCAAAATAAGTTCTGTTTTTCTTTGTCTGCTCGATCTCATTGCTAAGAATGAAAAAAGTAAGCTTAAGATCTTTGATGTATTTTTTTATTTCATCCGCAATCAGCTTGTACTCCATTAATTTTTGAGGGTAATTGACTCCAGGTTTGATATAGAGTCTTACTGTTGCAGTATCTGTATTTCTGAATGTATCTGTGCCGATGAATTGCAATAAAAGTACTTTTTGTTTGGTAGTATCACCTTCCCGGATAAAATCATAGGGAACGGCCCACTCAAATTCATCATTGCATTTTTTTACTGGTTTGAAATTGGTGATGGGCTGATTGGCGTTGATGGTGATTTGATCCATTGGAAAGGTTCCTTCTTCACATTGAACCCTGAACCTGATGGTATCGCCCTCTTCCAGCTGTACAAAGTTTCCAACGGTAGGTTTTAGTCGAGTGATATTGATTTCAGTACTGAAAAATAGGAGATTGAAACTTGTGTCAATTCTCTCTGAAGCATTGCGCAG
>JBEAYH010000083.1:0-11838 GCA_041159435.1 Bacteroidota bacterium
CCACGTGCTGAACCGTGATGAGGAGGGAAGGGAAAATTGTACTGCATGCGGACTCTGTGCAGTTGCTTGTCCAGCTGAAGCCATCACCATGGAAGCAGCTGAGCGTCAACCAGGCGAAGAAAACTTATACCGTGAAGAAAAATACGCTGCAAAATATGAGATCAATATGTTGCGCTGTATTTTCTGTGGATTGTGTGAAGAGGCTTGTCCCAAGGATGCAATTTATCTCTCCGAAACATTTGCGCCCTCTGATTTCACTAGAAAGGGATTCATTTATGGCAAAGAGAATTTGCTCATTCCTCATCCAGTAACGGAAAAAGAAAAATATGAAATGGCTAAGGGACAGAGGGAACAACAAACCAAAAACAAATAACAAATGCCAATCACCGAAATTTTATTTTGGGCCTTGTCAACAGCCGCAATTCTCGCGGCATTGATGGTGATATTCAGCAAGAATCCCGTTCACAGTGTTTTGTGGCTGATTGTAGTGTTTTTTGCCATTTCAGGACATTATGTACTGCTCAATGCGCAATTCCTTGCAATTGTGAATATGATTGTTTACGCAGGTGCCATCATGGTATTGTTTTTGTTCGTGATCATGCTCATGAACATGAATGCCGATCAGGAGCCCAACAAAAGCAAGTGGATGAAAATGGCAGGAGTTGTCTCCGGCGGAAGTTTGATGTTGCTATTAGTTGCTACACTGAAAAACAGCACAGCAGTTGCAGGTGGCCAGGATGCAGGTATTGGATTGATTCAACAACTTGGGCGAACGCTCTTCAATGAATATGTCGTTCCATTTGAAATCAGCAGTGTTTTGTTTTTAAGTGCAATGGTTGGCGCCATCATATTGGGGAAAAAGGAAAAAAATATTATTGAAACCAATGTTCCAAAAATTTAAAGATGCCTATTAACTATTACATATTCCTTTCTGTTTGCCTTTTTTGCATTGGCATCATAGGAGTACTCACACGCAGAAATGCAATTGTCATATTCATGTGTATTGAACTGATGTTGAATGCCGTCAATTTATTGCTTGTTGCATTTTCTCGTATGCACCATGCAGCAGCTCAGGCATTGGACAGCGCATCATATGCAGGTGCCGAGGCTCAAATTTTTGTATTTTTTATTATGGTGGTAGCTGCCGCAGAGGTAACAGTGGGATTGGCAATCATCGTAATGCTCTATAGAAATATTCATTCAGTGGATATCAATTTTCTAAATCGATTGAAGCACTGAGTTAAAATTAATGTCAATGAATGGTATGATAACATACGGCTACCTGATTCCCTTGCTGCCACTGATTGGTTTTTTGATCAATGGACTTGGCCGAAATTTTCTTTCAAAGAAAATGGTTGGGTTGATTGGCTCTGGTGTAATGGTTCTTGCTTTCGCCATGAGTCTTATTATATTCAAACAAGTATCCGAGGTTGGATTCAAGACAGAAGTATTGTTTTTGTTTGATTTTATTAAAACAGCTGGACTGGATATCCCGTTTGCTTTGCAATTTGATCAGCTCAGCACACTCTTTCTGCTGGTCATTACTGGAATTGGGTCACTTATACATATATATTCCACTGCATACATGCACGAAGAATCAAGTGCTCACTATGCCAGGTATTTCTCTTATTTGAATCTCTTTGTATTCTTTATGTTGATCCTTGTATTGGGATCAAGCTATGTGACCATGTTTATTGGATGGGAGGGTGTTGGTCTTAGTTCCTATTTGCTGATCGGATTCTGGTTTACAAATAACAATTACAACAATGCCGCAAAAAAAGCATTTGTAATGAACAGGATTGGTGACCTTGGATTTCTACTGGCCATTTTTTGGATGCTTGCACAGTTTGGCTCCATCACTTATGCAGGTGTGTTTGCAAAAGCAACCACAGTTCCTGTTTCAGTTATCACAGGCATCACACTTTTGATGTTCGTCGGTGCCATGGGTAAATCAGCCCAAATTCCTCTTTACACTTGGTTGCCAGATGCGATGGCGGGTCCCACGCCTGTATCTGCCTTGATCCATGCTGCAACAATGGTTACAGCTGGTATATACATGATTGCTAGAAGCAATGTGCTCTATTCGATGGCACCCTTCACGCAAAATGTTGTTGCCATCATCGGCATTACAACTGCATTGCTTGCTGCAACCATCGCATTGAAACAAAATGATATCAAAAAGGTATTGGCGTATTCCACTGTCAGTCAGTTGGGACTCATGTTTTTGGCACTGGGAGTTGGAGCGTATACTGCTGGCGTGTTCCATGTGATGACGCACGCATTCTTCAAAGCATTGTTATTTCTAGGAGCTGGTAGTGTAATTCATGCAATGCACCATGAACAGGATATTTATAAAATGGGTGGATTGAAAAAGAAACTCCCCATCACCCATCTTACTTTCTTAATTGGATGTATGGCCATATCAGGCATCCCCCCATTCGCAGGTTTCTTTTCAAAGGATGAAATTTTGACAGCAGCGCTTGGGAAGCATGTTGTTTACTACATTCTTGGGGTAATCACTTCGCTGATGACAGCATTCTATATGTTTAGAATGTACTTTCTCACTTTCCATGGAAATTTCCGTGGAACAGACCAGCAGTTCAATCATGTGCACGAATCTCCTGTCGCCATGACTTTCCCTCTGATCATCCTCGCGTTGCTTTCTGTTGTGGGTGGTTGGATTGGCATTCCAGCTGTGTTCATGGAGAACGCGCATCGATTGTCAGATTTCCTCTCACCTGTTTATGCCATGTCGCATTTACAAACAGAGATCCATTTGTCGCATGCAACAGAACTTGCATTGATGGCAGGTGTGTTACTTTTGATTCTGGTCTCTATTTTTTCAGCAATGCGGTTGTTTGCAAAATCAGACCTTGCAGAGAAACATTCATCTCCACTCGGAAAAATACTGGCAAACAAATGGTACATCGACGAGTTGTATGATTTGGTCATTGTTCGACCAATCAATCATATTTCTTCATTTTTTGCAAGAATCATTGATATCAAAGTAATAGACGGAATGGTAAATGGAGTAGGTAAACTGATCCATTTCAGTGCTAGACAGATCAGGCTCATACAAAGTGGACAAGTCGGCTCCTATGTATTGATCATGGTGATTTCTATTATCCTATTTTTCATCTTCCAGATGTTCTGGAAAATTTAAACAACTGAATTAACTATGTTCGCTGCCGTTGATAATTTTCCCGCGTTGCTGATTTGGATTCCACTTTTGGGTGGATTGTTCAGTTTCTTTTTGAAAGACGCAAAGCAGGCGAAGTCAAGCGCCATTGTATTTGCAGCTTCATCACTTTTAGTGCTGATAGTGAGCATGAATTATGCGGGAAAGGGTAGTCAGCTATTGAATCAGGTGAGCTACGAGTGGCTTTCAGCTATTGGTAGTAATTTTAGTTTGATACTCGATGGACTGACCAGGACGATGTCATTGTTGACTGCTATCGTTTTTCTGATTGTTTTTCTGCTTGTCCCTTCCGATCAGTACAAACATGCAAATAGGTTCTATGGATTGATGCTGCTGACGCAATGTGGTTTGGTGGGCGTTTTCATGGCAACCGATGCTTTGGTATTCTATCTTTTTTGGGAACTCGCATTGATTCCGGTTTATTTCCTTGCTTCCATTTGGGGTGGGGAAAAACGCATCAAGGCCACTTTCAAATTTTTCATTTATACGTTTATTGGATCTCTGTTGATGCTGGTGGCCATCCTTTACATGTACAACAAGACAAATGCAACATCATTCGGCCTTGCTGAATTCTTCAATCTTAAGAATACAGCAACTGAGCAGTACTGGCTCTTCTCAGCTTTCTTTATAGCTTTTGCTATCAAAATGCCACTCTTCCCTCTTCATACCTGGCAGCCCGAGGCATACGAGCAATCACCTACACCGGTTACCATGGTATTAAGCAGCGTAATGGTTAAAATGGGATTGTTTGGACTCCTCCGTTGGGTTTTGCCATTGTTTCCACTCGCTGTAAAAGAATTCAATTCAATTCTTTTGGTGTTGATAGCTGTAGGAATTGTATATGCTTCTCTGGTTGCAATGTACCAGGACAATATCAAACGTTTGATTGCTTATTCGTCCATTGCACACATTGGACTTATGGCGATGGGGATTTTGACACTGAAAGAAGTTGCAGTAGTTGGCGCATTGGTTCAAATGTTCAATCACGGTATCAACATACTTGCACTCTGGATGATTGCATATATTATTGAGAGGCAAACCGGAACCAACGCTATTTCAAAATTAGGGGGACTCGCCAAAAAAGCACCCGTACTATCAATCTTCATGGTAATTGCTGCTCTCGCGAATGTGGCCTTGCCATTGACCAATGCTTTTGTTGGTGAATTCATGATATTCAACGGTATTTATCAATTCAACAAATTGTTGGCTGCATTCACAGGGTTGAGTATCATTTTCAGTGCAGTATATTCACTCAATATGATCAAAAATGTTTTTTACGGAACAGCAAGTCAATCCTCTGAGGTATTCACAGATATAAAAGGAGTTCAAATCATACTGTTTATCATTCTTACTGCTCTCATATTGTTTGTTGGCATGTATCCACAGCCATTTTTTCAAATGTTTTCAGATGCATTGGGACTGATATTAACACGATATAATTCATAAACCGATACATACCATTATGAATGCAATTATAATTTCAGCTGTTTGGGGAGTTCTGATGATGTATGCGGGATTCTTTTTACAATCAAAGCGCAACATCCAAGTATTGGCCATTGCAGGTATTTGTTTGATGATTGGAGCTGCTGCTTATGAATTTCGCAGCGGACTCCCATTGTTTGCAATCGATACAAAAGGGATGCTTCAATATTCGAATTATGCATTGGCATTTCTACTTATCATATTGGTCAGCACATTGATTTATTTCATACTGTCAGGAGATGAAATTGATTCAGCAGGTAAGTCTTCTTCAGATTTATATGCATTGGTTTTTTTCATCTTGACAGGAATTGCAGTGGTAGCTGGTTTCAGGTCACTTTTGATGTTGTTTTTAGGGATCGAAATTGTTTCTATTCCTTTATATGTATTAGCCGGAAGTGATAAATCCAATCTTAAAAGCAATGAGGCAGCACTCAAATATTTTTTGATGGGTTCTTTTTCAACCGGTTTGATGCTGATGGGAATTGCGCTGATTTATGGTGATACTGGGTCATTTTACTTGGATGCCATCAAGGCTGGATTTGGAGTGTTGACTCCCATGAAAGGAGCTGGTTTGCTGCTTATCCTAGCCTCCATGTCATTCAAAGTGTCTGCCGCTCCATTTCATTTCTGGACACCTGATGTATATGATGGATCACCTACGGTATTCACTTCATTTATGTCAACCATTGTTAAATCGGTTGCATTTTATGCTTTTCTTACGCTTTTCGATCAAGCTTTTGGAAAATTGCATGAACATTGGAAAATGCTGGTTGCTATCATTGCGCTGGCAACATTGCTGATTGGTAACATCACAGCAGTATTTCAGCAAAGTGTAAAAAGAATGCTTGCGTATTCCTCCATTGCCCAAGCTGGTTTTATGATGTTGTCGATTTTTGCGATCAATACATTCGCAAAGCAGGGTTTGTTGCTTTATTTCGCCGGATATAGTTTCGCTACTTTAGGAGTTTTTGCGGTGCTTTCTAAAATGAAAGATCATTCCATAGATTCATTCAATGGTCTGTCTAAAACAAATCCATTGATTGCATTGTCTGTCTTGATATCGTTGCTTTCATTGGCCGGCATCCCACTTACAGCAGGATTTTTTGCGAAATATTACATGTTGCTTGCAGTGATCAGAGAGGGAGGCATGTTATGGTTGGTTGTCACCGCGGTTTTATGTGCTGCAGTAAGTGTTTATTATTACTTCAGGGTCATTCAAGCCATGTATTTCAAAGATTCTGCAGAGGATGCAAGTCCAACATTTTCACCCTACTTTAAATGGGTCATGTTGTTGAATGCTATCCTGATTCTTGTTTTGGGTATACATCCTGACCTGATTTTGAACCTGATTTAGACAGAAAGCTGTTTTTTGTCACGCTTTGAGGTCCGTTCATCAATCTTTTTGATCCCCTTTTCAGTCTTTCGCTAATTTTACCACATGAAATTAGGAGATAATCTTGCGCTGGCCTGGAGAACAGTCAAGGCCAATAAGCTTAGGACTGGCATCACTGTTGCGATCATTGCATTTGGTATCATGGCACTTGTTGGAATCATTACAGCCATTCAGGCGATGAACAACAGTCTTCGTGACAGCTTTTCAACAATGGGTGCCAATGCATTCAGCATTCGATTCAGGGAAAGAAGGATGATGATGGGTGGAGGAGAACGTGGTGCTGAAGTAACACAGTCAAAAGTTGGATCACAGCGGAAAGTCAAAAAGTCGAGTACCGGACAAATCATAACCTATCAGCAGGCCAAACAATTCAAGGACGGATATGAGTTTCCATCATCTGTCAGCATCGGAATAAACGGTCCAAGGAGCCAGGTTGTTACATATGAGAATAAAAAAACAAATCCAACCGTTTCATTGAATGGGGGAGATGACAATTACCTAAAGTTGAACGGGTATGAAGTTGCATTTGGAAGAAATTTTAATCGAAATGAAGTTGAAGGAGGGCAAGATATTTGCATCATTGGTAAAGACGTAGCCACCAAACTCTTTGGTACCCGCGTTGACAGGGCCCTGGACAAAGTTATTCGCGTAGGTGCAAATAAATACAGGGTCATTGGTGTTACAAAGGAAAAAGGAGCGAGTGCTTTTTTGCAGGCTGATAACGTGATTTTTGCAACCTATACAAACGTAAAACAGCGGTATGCAAATAAAAATCAATCATACCAACTTGCAGTAATGGTGGATGACATCAATCGATTACAACCCGCCATTGGCGAGGCCGAGGGATATTTTAGAAATGTGAGAGGATTGACAACTACAGAGGACAATAATTTTTATATCGATAAGAGCGACAGCATTGCCGAGACTTTTATCAAACTGCTTGGTAGCATCTCAGCTGCAGCAGGGGCCATTGGCTTCATCACGCTTATTGGAGCGGCCATTGGATTAATGAACATCATGCTGGTAGCTGTAACCGAAAGAACCAAAGAAGTTGGGCTGATCAAAGCACTGGGGGGGAGGCGAAACTCTATTCGAGCTCAGTTCTTATTTGAATCAACTCTGATCAGTTTGATGGGAGCAACCATCGGTATCATATTGGGAGTCATCATCGGCAATCTCGTAGGAAGTCTCATGAATACAGCATTCTTCATACCATGGGGTATCATTGGTATAGGTATATTGATATGCTCTGCTGTTGGATTGATTGCAGGAATTTATCCCGCCATGAAAGCATCCAGGCTCGATCCGATTGTTGCGTTGAGGTATGAGTAAAAAAAATGACAGTTGACGGTTAATTGTTAACCGTCAACTGTCAACTGATAATTGAATTATTTTGGATCCAACGCTCGTTTGATCCTCTCTGTAATATCCTGTAAATGATATTTGGTCATGTTGTCTGTAGCAACTGCTGCAGCAGCTTGTGACGCATTTTTCATTGCGTTCAAATGGCCTCTTACAACAGAGTAAACATCTGTCTTTTTGCTGTCAACTGCCACGCTGATAACAAATCCGCCCATTGCAGGAGATGCTGTGCCAGTGCCTAGCAATGCAATCATTCTTTCAACGTAGCTCTTTTGAAGATTTCTTCTGTGGCCATCAATTGATTTTTTGGCAGTCCATTCGCTCAGGATATTTTTTTCCATATCGTTCAGCAATTCATCAACTGAATAAGCATTTGGAAACCTGTTTGCATGTACAGCCATTTTTGTCAATCTTGATGAAGACAATACGCTACCCAAAACATTGTCTTGGATCGTACTGAGCTGATCGCTCACTGGGTTGCTAATCTTATTAAGGATCTCATTGTTCAGCATCCACTCCGGAGTAGTGAAGAGGTGGTTGTTTACAAAAGCAACAGCTTCTTTTTGGATTGCTTTTGGTGTAACCTCATATACATCGCCTGCTTGTTCTACAGATTTTGGTGTTTCATAATATCCTCCAATGTTTCTGGCAACGTGTCCCAGGTACCTGTTGAACTGTGAAACCACCTGACCATACATCTGCTGCAGGTTTTGATATCTGTCACCTTCTTCTTTTGTCCACTCAGGCAATTTTGCCATGATTCTCTTCAGATTTTTAACACCATAGTCACTTGCCTTCATTGAATTGTCTCCCAAATCTTCACTCTGTGTTCTTGGATCGGAGAGATTGCCATATTCGTAAGTGCCAAACCATACACGTGGATTTTTAGCTAGGCGTTCATTGTACAGCTTATTTCTTTGCTTCTTGTCATCCTCTTCATTGTCTGCACCATATCCATATCCCCATTCAATTGCCCACTTGTCATAATCACCGATGCGGGGGAATAGTCCGGCTCTGCCGATCTTGTCTTCGGGTTGCGCAACGTAATTGAAACGCGCGTAGTCCATGATAGATGCTGTATGTCCGTTAGCTTCAACCCATGCTTTGTCGCGCAATTTTTCTACAGGTGTTTTACTGCTAGAACCCATGTTATGTCTCAGTCCCAACGTATGTCCCACTTCATGTGAAGAAACAAATCTGATAAGATTCCCCATCAGGTCATCGTCAAATTTCATTTTCCTGGCAGCAGTGTCAACTGCTGCGGTTTGTACAAAATACCAGTCATGCAGGAGACTCATTACATTGTGGTACCATCCGATATGGCTCTCGAGAATTTCACCACTTCTTGGGTCATGTACATTTGGACCATATGCATTTTGAATATCTGATGCAAAGTATCTGATGACAGAATAGCGGGCATCTTCAAGGCTCATGGTAGAATCACCTTCGGGCCACTCTTTACCCATGATGGCATTTTTGAATCCAGCTTTTTCAAATGCTGCTTGCCAATCGTTTACACCTTGTATCAGGTAAGTTCTCCATTTCTTTGGTGTAGCTGGATCGATATAATACACAATTGGCTTTTCTGGTTCAACCAATTCACCTCTTTTCCATTTCTCGAGGTCTTCTTTTTTAGGTTGAAGTTTCCAGCGCACGATGAAAGATGATTCTTCCGTTTTTTGTTGATCATCGTTGTAAACAGTGTAGTCGTCTACAAAGTAACCTGTTCTTGGATCGTTCATTCTTTTCTGCATGGGCTTTTCAGGCAGCAGTATGAAAGAATTGTTGATTTCAAGTGTTACAACACCTGCTGCATTTGCTGCAGGCAATGAGGCGCTTGGAAAAGGAGAAGGAGCAGCTCCCATTCCCGGCATGGCTGCACTTGCACCAAATGTCTTGACAGATCTGACTTCTGTATTGATTGGGAAACTTTTGATCGTCTCAATGTATGATTTGTCTGGCTGAAGCGCAATCAGGTTCAATCTTCTCTTTGAAGATGGACTGATGGAAACAGCCTGGTTATCTCCTTTGAAATAATCGGTGACGTCAATGATGGCACCTGTTGAATCCGCACCAAATGCCTTGATATCAAATGATGCAGCAATTGGATCAAGATTTGAATTTTTTACTGCTCTGTAGATGGGTTGAGATGAATCAGCAACGCTGATGACGGTAACCACTCTCATGAACACTTTGTTATCCGGACCCTTTTCAAATTTTACAACCTGCTGATTCGCAAGTTCACCACCGTATACGCCACCGCCACCGGCAACCTTTGAAAACCTGGTGATGGCCATGATTTCTCTTCCAAATAGTGATTCTTTGATTTCAAAGTAGAACTTGTCATCTATTTTATGCACATTGAAAAGTCCCTTGCTGGTCTTTGCCTTTGGAGTGATCAACTCTTTGTATGATCTTGGTCCCGTTTTGGGGGCAGGGGGTGCAGCAGGGGCTGCGGGTGCTGCTGCGGGAGCAGCTGGAGGAGGAGGGGCCTGGTCTCTGCGGTTCTGAGCCTGCATGGATTCCATTCCCATTAACAAACTACATGTCAGGAATAAAGCCTTGGTTGAAAAAATTTTCATTTTTGTCGATTTTAGAGTCGGTAAATATAGTGTTTACTGAGCATTATCTTCTTTTAAATTCTTGTAAAATGGGGGATGATTTTTGGTGGAAAAAATTGTGCCGGGGTGGATTTTTTTTAATTTTTTTTCACCTCGTTGCATTTTTTAATCAATTTTATTATCTTGCTCTGCCCCCTTGAGTAATCTTTTGTTTTCTTGAACACAAAGGGTTATTTTAGAGGTTCTTGTAAACATTTTAAAACCAAAGAAAATCTTTAACCAAAAAACGTAAGTCATGGCTGAAACAAAACCAACAGCGGCTGCTAAGTCAACCACATCAGCACAACCCAAAAATGGTGGTGGTAACGCAATTTCTTATCTGGCTCCAATCATTTGCATCATTGCCGGATATTGTATATGGAGATTCATTTTGGGAAATCCTGACGGCTTTACCAAGCCAGATGAGTTAGGTGGTTTCTGGCCATCTCACAAAGGTCCCAAAGGTGCATGGAACAGAATGTACGAAGGTGGTATCATCGTGCCTCTGTTGATCGGTGCCTTCCTTATGGTAGTAGTATTTTCAATCGAGCGTTTTCTTACAATCAAGAAAGCATCTGGAACTGGAAACAACGATGAGTTTGTTCGCAAAGTTCAATTTCATCTTGCCAACAAGAATGTTGATGCTGCGCTTGCAGAATGCGACAAGCAAAAAGGCAGTGTAGGAAACGTAATGAAAGCAGGTTTGAAAAAGTACAAAGAGATGATCTCTGACAGTGCTTTGAATACAGAGCAAAAGGTTCTTGCTATTCAAAAAGAAGTTGAAGAAGCAACTGCGCTTGAACTTCCTATGTTGCAAAAGAACTTGGTATTCCTATCTACTTTGACTTCACTTGGTACATTGGTTGCCTTGTTGGGTACAGTATTGGGTATGATCAAATCATTCTCTTCATTAGGTGAAGAAGGTGGATCAGGTGCTGCTGCTGAATTGGCGGTAGGTATCTCTGAAGCATTATATAATACAGCATTGGGTATCGGTACTTCTTCTGTTGCCTTGATGATGTACAATGTGTTTACTACCAGGATTGATGCTATCACTTACGGTATTGACGAGTCTGGATTTACCCTTACTCAGAGCTTTGCTTCTCAATACAAATAATTATTGCTGTTCGAAGGAATAGGAATTAGATAGCTTCATTTTAAAAAATGTAAACATGCCAAGTGTTAAAATAAAAAAACATGCACCAGAAAACGACATGACGCCGTTCGTAGACGTAGCGTTCTTGATCCTGTCGTTTTTCATGTTGGCAACCAAATTCAAGCCTGAGGAGCCGGTTGAGGTGACCACACCCAACTCTGTTTCTTCTCAGACATTGCCAGAAAAGGATGCATTAATGATATCGATCGATCAAGGTGGCAGGGTTTTCGTTTCAATAGACAATCCACAGTCTCGTCAGTTATTGATTGAGAACATGAACCAAACCAGAAATCTTGGATTGGGTCCCGCTGAAATTAAAAATTTCATCAATGCTCCAAGTGTTGGAGTTCCCTTCAGTCAGCTGAAAGGACTCTTGGCATTGGATCCTGAGGAGCCATCCACCAAGGAAGTTTTCAAAAAACAACCTGGTATACCTTGTTCAGATACAACCGGTGGTGAATTGTACTATTGGATCAGAGATGCATTGTCTGCATACTCTGGTAAAAAACTGAACCTGCTGATCAAAGCGGATAACAATGCAAAGTATCCTCAGTTTAAAAACGTCCTCAACGCGTTCAAGAAGAATGATCAAAACAAATTCCTTCTTGTAACAGCGCCTGAAGATGCACCTGCTGGAACTGCTCTG
>JBEAYH010000095.1:0-6136 GCA_041159435.1 Bacteroidota bacterium
AAATTAATCATCAATTATGTAGTAGGACCCTTATTGCTCCTCCTCATCTGTTATCATCTTTACCGTCAAATTTCAACCAGTCCACATCTATCTGTTGATCAACATGTCATTGAAGAGAGCATTAAAAGCAATGGCATGCTGCTTCCTTTGCTTTCTTTTTTATTGATGTTTGTTCAATGGGGGATAGAAGCATGGAAGTGGAAGATCATGATGCATACAACATCTTTTTCCATCAAATGGACAACTTCTTTAAAGATGATTTTTGCGGGGTTGTCTTTTTCATTTGTTACACCCAATCGACTGGGGGAGTTCATTGGACGGGTATTTTACTTGCCTTCTGAGAAAAGGGCAATAGGGACTGCCTTCACGGTGTACAATACTATTATACAGATTTCTGTTTATGGTTTTTTTGCTGCTACTGCTTTTTATTATTTTGATAGCTCACTTCTATTGAATAAAATGCCTGAAGCATTTTCGAGTGTATTATATGTCCTTCACAAGATTTCATTGTTTGTATCATTGCTATGTGTCATTTTCTTTTTTACACAGCATCGCATTTTAATCATCTTATCGCGTTTTGGTTTTCTGCAAAAATTTAAAAATATATTGAATGAATGTCTACAAATCAAGATTGATACATCCTTAGTGCTTGTTGGTTTGACCATGCTCAAATCGATCGTATTTATTGTTCAATATTGGTTGATTTTCTCATGGCTGGGAGTTGATATTTCCTTTCTTTCAGCCTTTGTGGGTGTTTCATTGATGGTTTTTGGATTGGTGGTAGTACCCACTGTTTCATTTTTGGAAATTGGACTAAGATGGGAATTCTCCTATTTGCTGTTTTCTGTGTATACGTCAAATCTTTTGGGTATAACCATTGGAGCGACGATCATATGGCTCCTCAATGTTGCTCTGCCAGCATTAATAGGTGCTTTTTGGTTGATGTTTAGGCCTGTTGTCCGGCATGATAAATAAAAAATTCATCATTTGTTTTTCAATTCTTTCGGGCAATACTTCTCAACAGAACTATCTTTGCAGTATGAACTTGATCAGGAGATTTCTTCTTTCGTCTTTATGTATGCTGCTAACTGTTTCACTGACAGCAGACAATGACTTCTGCGGAGTCCAGAATATTTCTTTTACTGGAAATGAGCAGGTTCAATTTAAAATTTTCTACAATGTAATTGGTTTGTACGTAGATGCAGGGAATGCCTCTTTTACTGTCAGCAATGCCAAAATCAACAACAGGCCTGTATATCATATTGTGGGATTGGGCACCTCCAATCCTTCGTATGATTGGATCTTTAGGGTTAGGGATAAATATGAAACATATATCGATACTGCAACATTAAAGCCATATCGTTTTGTGAGACATGTTGAAGAGGGAAGTTTCCGAAAGGATGAACTGGTTAATTTCAACCATGACGAAAAAAAGGCTACCACACCCAAGGGCAGTTTCAATGTGCCTTCCTGTATTCAGGATGTACTGAGTGCTGTGTACTATGCTCGGAACATTGATTTTTCAAAACGTACCATTGGTGAGAAAATTCCTTTCAGCATGTTCATCGATGATGCAGTGTACAATCTTTATATCCGTTACCTGGGGAAAGAGGTTATCAAGACCAAATATGGTATTTTCAATGCCATCAAATTCAAGCCCATGTTGATCAGTGGAACGGTTTTCAAAGGTGGTGAACTCATGACTGTTTGGGTGTCAGATGATGGTAATCACTTGCCTTTGAGAATTGAAAGTCCAATCAGTGTTGGAAGTGTTAAGGTAGATATGATAAAGTTCAAAAATATCCGTTATCCCTTCGATGCACTCATCACATGGCGATGATCAGAGAGTGCTCAATTGATAAACTGTTCCTTTCGAAAATCCCTTTTCAGTTTGAATGACATTGCAGCACTCGATATTGGCATCATGTTCAAAATAAAGGATGTATTTTTTATCGATTGCTTCTTTTAGGAAAGCCTCTTTTTCAGTCAGTGTCGTCATGGGAAACATATCATATCCCATCACGTAAGGCAGTGGAATATGTGCTGCTGTTGGAATGAGGTCTGCCATATATACAAGGGTATGCTGACCATAGTGAATCATTGGCAGCATCATGCTTCTGGTATGTCCGTTTGCAAAAATAATTTCAATATTTTCTGATAACCTGGTTCTTTGATCTTTGTTCTCTTCAATAAATTTTATCACACCATGCTCCTGGAGGGGCAGAATATTTTCTTTCAAAAATGAAGCTTTTTCTCTGGCGTTTGGATTTACTGCCCATTCCCAATGTTCTTTGGAAGTCCAATAAGTAGCATTTGGAAAAGTTGGCTTCATTGATGCGTTGACTGCGCCTCCGCAATGGTCAAAATGAAGATGAGTAAGCAATACATCTGTAATATCTTCTTTGTCAAAACCATTTTCTTTCAATGAATTCAATAGGTTGTTTCCTGATGGATGGTAGTGCCCAAAAAATTTATCAGATTGTTTATCACCCATGCCTGTATCTATGAGTATTTTTCTGGTGCCTTCCAAAACCAATAAACACCTCATTGAAAAAGTACAGAGATTGTTTTCGTCAGCGGGAATTGCCTTTTGCCATAAAACTTTTGGTACTACCCCAAACATCGCACCACCATCCAGCTTGAACAGTCCCGCATCAATTGAATAAACTTGCATACTTCTCTTTTGTGACTACTTTTTTGGTATAGAGCAAAGCAAAAAAACTAAAAATGAAAAACAGCATCAGCACCAGGATTGAATTTCTGATGCTCCCAGTAAGTTCTTCGTTTCTTGCAAAAAGAAACAATCCGATGGTGAGGGCAATCTTTTCAGTAACGTCATAAAAACTGAAAAAAGAGGTGGTATCCTCGGTCGGGGGTATCAATTTAGAATAGGTGCTTCTGCCAATGGTTTGAATGCCCCCCATGACCAGTCCCACACAAGCAGCGAGTATATAAAATTCTGTCTGCGATTGTATAAAGTATCCCCAGAGGCATATGCCAATCCAAATAAAAACGGCTACGACCAGCGTATAAATGTTGCCAATCCATTTACTCAGTCTGCTCATGAGAATGGCACCAACAAGTGCTACCAGTTGAATGAGTATGATCGTCATAATCAGCTTGGGTTCGTCCTCTGGCTTTGGGAAAATTTCTTTTTTACTGAAACTGGCCGCCACCAGCATCACGGTTTGTACACCTACGCTGAAGAGGAAGAAGGAGACCAGATATCGTTTCAATGCAGGAATTTGTTTTGCCTGATTCCAAACCTGTTTCAATTCATGGAATCCATTTATGAGCAGGTGTTTTTTGAGTTGTTTGTTTTGCTCAGTGTTTGAAGGAAGTGATCTGAAAGTGATTTGTGCAAATCCCAACCACCAGCATCCCACCAGTAAAAATGAAATTCTTGGACCGAGTGTTTTATCATTTGGATCCAGTCCAAACAGACTGGGCTGAAGTATGACTACAAAGCAAATCAGCTGTAGAAGTACACTGCCTATATATCCCATTGCAAAACCTCTTGCACTGAGTCCATCTCTTTCTTCTGGTGTCGCTATATCGGGTAAATATGAATTGTAAAAGACCAAACTGCTCCAAAAGCCCAATGCGGCCAATGCGAAAAAAATAATTCCCCATTCAATTTTTTCGGGGGTGAAAAAAAATAGCAAGGAACATGAAAGCGAACCAATGATCACAAAAAAGCGCATGAAAGCTTTTTTGTTTCCCCGGTAATCTGCTATGGATGAAAGAATGGGGGATGAGATGGCTACAATAAAGAAAACAATGGCCAGTGCATAGTTCTGAAGTGCTGTGTTGATGAACTGGTGACCAAAGAAGTTCACATATGACTGCTCATTGTTGTTGCTACTGGTAATGGCCACATAATATGCGGGAAAGATGGTAGAGGTGATGACAAGGTTGTAGACGCTGTTTGCCCAGTCGTACATTGTCCAGGCGCGTTGTATTTTTTTTCGATTGTCCATACTTACATATCTTATAAGTAAGATAAGCAAAAGAACTGACATCGTTTTTTAGATAAAAAATCAGGAGAGATGTCCAGTGTAAATCAAAGCAAACAAAACCAATCCCAGGATGATCCTGTACCATCCAAAAATCCTAAAACCATTTTTTTGGAGGAAGCTGATAAAAAATTTGATTGCAAGCAGGGCAACAACAAATGCAATGATGCTGCCTATCAGCAGGGTCGTTATTCCATCGGTATTCAACAAAGCGGGTTCTTCTTTCCAGATATCATATATGCTTTTTGCTGTAGCTGCAAACATGGTGGGAACGGCCAAGAAAAATGAAAATTCTGCTGCTGCACTTCTGGTAAGTTTTTGTTGCATACCGCCTATAATGGTTGCAGCACTTCTGCTCAGTCCAGGCAATAGAATTGCCAGCACTTGGTAGCATCCAATGAAAAATGATTTTTTATAATTAACTTTTTCTTCATCCTCGATGACCGGCTCCTTGAACCAATTATCTACAAACAATAAAACGATGCCTCCTAGGAAAAGTACGGTAGAGATAAAGATGGGCTTTTCCAATGCCTGATCAATGTGTTTCTTGAAAACTGCACCAAAAGCAAGTGCAGGTATGATGGCAATGAAAAGTTTGATATAAAAATCTAATCTTTTGAACTGAATGAATTTTTTCCAGTATAAAACTACTACAGAAAGAATGGCGCCGAATTGGATAACGATTTCAAACAATTTTGTAAAGGGATTGCTGGCAGTTTCGAAAAATGCCGATGCAATGGCCATATGGCCTGTTGAGGATACCGGAAGAAATTCTGTGATTCCCTCTATGATGGCGAGAATGATGGCCTGTATATAACTCATGATAGGTGAGTGGAAGCAAGCATTTATTTACTCTTTCTCATGATTGCAAAAACCTCGATTAAGAGTCCTGCTACAATCAATATGGGAGCCAACGTGATTCTCGTAAAACTGTATACTTCATTTTCATTGAATACATTGGGATCACTGCTTTTGCCACCTGCCATCAGAATGAGGCCGAGAACAATCACAATCAATCCAATGAGCATCCACAAAAGATTTTGTTTTCCAAAAAGGGGAGTGTTTTTTGTTTCCATATGTAAGAAGTTAATAGAGGTCGTCTAATTTCATTTTAAGATACTTTGTTACACTGCGGTGTGTACTGATAAAGGTAATGCTTATGCCGATGACAATCAATGCAAAGAATAGTAAGAAAAGACTCATGTTGTCTTTCAATGCCTTGATCTCTGGGAGCCACCAGTTTTCCACTGCATAAATCAATACCAGAATGGCAGCGATAGCCAAGAGCGCGCTGATGAGTCCGTTGATGATGGCTTTGGTGTCAAATGGTTTCGAAATGAACCACCTGGTTGCACCAACCATCTGCATGGTCTTGATTAAAAATCTGTTTGAAAACATGGCTAGTTTGATGGTATTGTCGATCAAAATAATGACAATCAATGCGAGAATACCTGCGAGGGCAAGCAAAAAATAACCAGCTTTGGTAACTACATTGTTTAAATTGGTCACAACTGCATCTGGGTATTTCACTTCACTGATAATGAAATTTTTCATGATCTCCGTTGTGATGATCTTTAGGCTGTCCCTGTTTACATATTCGGGTTCAAGATAAAAATCGATGCTGGCAGGAAGTGGATTGTAATCAAGTACCTTGTTCCAGTCTTGGTTGCCATCACCTATAAATGTTTGTCTTGCCTTTTCTTTTGTGATGTATTCAACATTGCGGGCATAAGGTTTTGATTTGATGATATTTTTTACGACATCAATGTCTTTCTGCGGACTTCCCTCTCTGATAAATGCATGCACCTGAACACTTCCTTTGAAATAGGTTTCTAATTTGCTTGTGTTGATGACCAGCCATCCAAGAATGCCGAGAATAAACAATACCAAAGCAACTCCTAGTATCGCCATGAAATATGAGGGTTTGCTTTTTTTCATTGATCCTTTTCCTTGGGTTGTCATCATTGCATCTTATATTTTATTGGATTTGCGCTCTTCAGGATCAAAAATAACAATTTTGAGGGGTTTGCGTACCTTTGCACATCGTTAAAATAAAGGAATATTCATGGAATATGCATTCAGCGAAATAGAAAGAAAGTGGCAGTCAAAATGGAATGAGT
>JBEAYH010000111.1:0-7022 GCA_041159435.1 Bacteroidota bacterium
CAAAGGCGATGTGAATCGTGGAGCGGTTGGACATCTGTTGACCAAGATCAATTTGGCATTGGGATTGTTTGATGATGCCATTGCTTCATCTACAGCAGTTATCAACAACGGAACTTTCAAACTGATGACTTCCCGTTTCGGAGCTGATGCGAGCAATACAAAGCGCAATGTAATTTGGGATTTGCATCGTCCTGTAAACAAGTTCCTATCTTCCAATACAGAAGTTTTGTTCTCTGTAATTGACCGTTTTGGAGATCCATCTGCAACTGCGAGTGGTGTGAATACCATGCGCCAGGCGCTTCCGTTTTCTTCGAATGCCGCTATCTTGACTCCAGATGGAAGACAGGGAATGACCAATACACTTGTAGAGATTGATCATATGAAAAATTATGGTCGTGGCATCGGTCGCTGCCGCTCTACTCCATATCACACAAAATATATATGGGATGATGTAAAAGACTTGCGTCATGATACGTTGTCCGGCAACTGGATGGAGATGGAGAATTTAACATACAACAACCAAGCAATCAAAGGCATCTCACCATTTTATGGACAAAGGATGCAGTTGAGAAAAGCAGACGGGTCTTTGCTTGTTTCAAATGGGGATACCATTCGGAACTGGTATGCATGGCCACATTATAAAATGTATGTGGAAGATCAAATCAGGTATCCATGGCAGGGTGGTAACTCTGACTGGTATGCATTCCGTTTGGCTGAAACATATCTGTTGAGAGCAGAGGCATACTGGTGGAAAAATGATGTTGCAGGTGCTACCGCAGATGTAAACACTGTCAGAAGACGTGCTGGCTGTGATGCCTATGGTGCCGGTGTGGTAGATATTGGAACCATTCTGGATGAGAGAGCAAGAGAATTGTATTATGAAGAGCCAAGAAAAACTGAACTTACCAGGGTTGCATATATTTTTGCAAAAACCGGTAAATCTTTCAATGGCAAAACATATACCGCGAATAATTTCTCTACTGCCAACTTCTTCTATGATAGAATCATGGCAAAAAATGATTTCTACGCCAGAGGCGTGAAGAATATTCGTGGCGATCAATATACTATCAGTCCTTACCATGTATTATGGCCAATTCCACGTCCAGCTATTCTTGCCAATAGCTTGGGAGTGATCAATCAGAATATTGGATATTCAGGAGCAGAGAAAAACAAGCCTGCCCTTGATAAAATCCCAGACTAGCTCTCATAGTTCTCATAAGCAGTTCGCCCCGGTCCTTTTGGACCGGGGCTTTTTTATATGCTCAAGTATGCTTTTTGATACGTAAATTGCTATACTCAAATCTATCGTATGAACAAAGTGCAAAAAATCATTACACTGTTTGTATCAGTGACAGCCCTCCTGGCTTTTTCTCAGGTAAAATTTGCGTCAAGCAATCGGATGGCTGATCAGGATCCCAAAAAGATTTATACCGAGAAATGTGCTTCATGTCACGGGGAGCGTGTAGATGCTTTTGTTGACAGGGTATGGAAACATGGAAACAAAAAAGAAGATTTTGTGAACAGCATTACCAATGGCTATTCAGATCTTGGAATGCCATCATGGGATGGGGTGCTTACCAAAAAAGAAATCGATGGACTCGCAAATCTGATTGTTGAAAGTTTGAAAACTGTTCAGCAATATGATTTTGCAAAAGATAAATCAAAACCAACTGGACCAGCGATTTTTAAATCCAATGGCATGACCGTTACCCTGGATACTGTTGCAACTGGATTGACGAGTCCATGGGGATTCGAGCAGCTTCCAGATAATACTTATTTGATCACAGACAGAAGTGGTGTGCTTTATCATGTTGATCAAAACAAAAACAAAAAAGCAATCGCGGGTATTCCTGCAGTATTGGCTGAGGGACAAGGCGGCTTGCTTGATATCACCCTTCATCCGAAATATGATCAAAATGGGTGGGTCTATATTTCATATTCAAAATTCAAGGAAGAAGGCGGAAAAAAATTAGCTACTACTGCAGTTGTGAGAGGCCGCATCAAAGATGGCCAATTTGTTGACCAGCAGGAAGTATTTGTAGGCATTCCTTATACCACTACCAAACATCACTATGGATCAAGACTAGTATTTGATAAAAAAGGATATTTGTTTATCTCCATGGGAGAACGCGGACAAGAAAAGATTTTCCCTCAAGACATTAAAACATCTCCTGGAAAAATTCACAGAGTCAACGATGATGGAACCATTCCTTCAGACAATCCATTTGTAAAAGATGCAACTGCCAATGCAAGTGTGTATACCTATGGCAATAGAAATCCACAAGGGATGACCATGGATCCGGCTACCGGAATGATTTGGGAAACGGAGCACGGTCCACGCGGAGGTGATGAACTAAATCTCATCAAAGCTGGAGTCAACTATGGTTGGCCTGTGATTTCATATGGCATCAATTATGATGGCAAGCCCATTACTCCAATCAGCAAGAAAGAAGGAATGGAGCAGCCAGTGAATTACTGGATACCATCCATTGCCCCAAGTGGATTGACATTTGTAACAGGATCAAAGTACCCAGCTTGGAAAGGAAGTTTATTGGTTGGATCATTGCGATTCAATTATGTGAATCGTGTAACAATGCAAAACAATAAAGTTGTTGGACAAGAGAAAATCCTGTTGAATATTGGGCGTACAAGAAATGTTGAGATGGGAAGAGACGGATATATTTATGTAGGAATTGAAAATCCGGGGACTGTATTCAGAATTAAACCAATGTAACTTTCAATTGAATAAAATAAAAAAAGGCTCTCAACTGAGAGCCTTTTTTGCATATTCAACACATTTAGCTACTTCTTTCACAGCATCTGAATCTGCTGGTACTTCATATTCCAGCTCGATGGTTACAGGAAATTTGTATTTATTTTTTTTCATCAATTGCAATACTTCTATAATAGGAGTATCACCTGTACCCCATACCAGATTTTTCTGTCCTTTTTCTTTGGTAGTACGATCTTTCAGGTGCATGCTGGTGATTCTGTCATGTTTCGCTTCAATCAATTTCAGCAGTGATTCTTTTGTATTGTTTCCGCCAGCTGCGATATAGTGTCCGCAGTCGAGGTTCAATGAGTTGTAGGGTGATTGTGCAAGTGCAACATCCCATGCGGTATCAGTTGCTTGCAAATGTGCATGGTAGCCAACATAAACCTTGTGCTTCGCGGCAATATCTCCCAATCTTTTTGACTGTTCTGGTTTGGTGGGTAATTCAACCGTAACCGAAGTTGCTCCCAACGCTTTTGCAGCCTTCATAGCATATTCAATTTCTCCGTCAGAGTTGTTTTCACCCAGGGCATTTGGCTTGTAGGCATAAATCGTAATTCCTGCGTCCTTGAATTTTTTCCTCAGTTCCACAAATTTATCCATCGATACTGTTTCTCTCCATTCCCTCCCTTTTTGCACTCTTTCTGCCATTGCTTTTCTTTGCTCATCGGTCATTTGCGGGCGTTGTCCAGGTGCTGCACCGGGAGGAGGACCCATCATGCGCATGGGCTGTATATTGGCAACAGGAGATCCAGCGTAAGCTTCTGCTGTATCGCCCATCAATTCCAATGCGCTTACTCCAGCCTGCTTGCAGTATGCAATTATTTTGTCTACATCGGTTGGAAGGCTTCTGAATGAATAAGTAATTGTTCCAATTTGAACACCGCCAAATTTTGAGTCAGTGTTGGCAAGGGCCAGGATGTCTTTTGAAAAGAAAACACCGGCTCCCAACAAGGCAGATTGGGTCAGGAATATTCTTCTAGAATTTTTTTTCTGAGTTGTCATGACAATCGTTTTTTTATTAGATGATTATTGTTTCAAAGCTTTGCGCAAAAGGTCTACACTTTTTCTAACGCCAGATCTTGCCTCCTCATTCCCCTCAAATTCAATCGATATATATCCTTGGTAATTGACATCCTTCAAAATTTTTACAATTCTGTCATAATCCAGCTCCAAAGAATACCACACACCTCCGCCATAGTATGTTTTTGCCTGAACGAAACTGGCTTTGGGTGCTATCATTTTGAGTTTGTCGTATGGATTCTCAAGAAAATTTCCTGTATCCATCAGCAGTCCCAGCCAGGGTGAATTCACTGCATCGTGTATGCGCAGCATTCCTTCAGGAGTAGAACCGAGTCCCCAATGATTTTCAAGCGCCAGCAAGACCCCACACTCTTTTGCTTTGTCCAGGCATTGCTGAATACCATCAATGCACCATTTGTAACCGTCGTCTTCTGTATATCCTGGGAGGATGGGTTCAATGCCTCTGTTTTTCATGAGTTCATCAAATGATTTAGTGGTATTCCATCTGCCCGTATTGAGTCGCATGCAGGGGATGCCCATTTTATAAGCCAGTTCGATACAGTGTTTGGTATGATCTACATTTTTTTTGAGTTCCTCTTTGTCGGGCGTAACAAATCCCTGGTGAATAGAAAGACATGTCATGGCAATGCCGTTCACAAAGGCATGTTTTTTCAGTTTTTGGAGATAGGCATTGTCTTCACTTTCCATTTGTCTGTGCAAAACATCGATGCCATCCAATCCCATGGCTGCAGCATCATCTATGACTTTTTCGATGGGGAATTTATCGCCTTTGAAATGCCAATAAGAATAACTTGAAACACTGAGTTTGATGCGGGATGCAGCTGGCGAGTTTTCGTGGCTGAACGAAAGATTGGGCAGTGCTGCAGCTACTGCTCCCATGGAGCTTGTCTGAAAAAAAGAACGGCGATGCATTTCGTTGAATTTTGATGTACACTGAATATACAAAAAACTTAATTTACCGCTCAATTTTAACGTATGGAGGATTTGAGCTGGTTGTCTCGTACACAATTGCTGATTGGAGAGGAAAAACTCAAGCGTCTTACAGCCATGCACGTAATGGTCGTTGGACTTGGCGGGGTGGGATCTTATGCGGCAGAGTTTGTTGCAAGATCTGGAATTGGCAAGATGACGATTATTGATGGCGATGTGGTTGATCCGACCAACAGAAACCGACAGTTGCCTGCATTGGCTACCAATCACGGTCAGTCCAAGGCACTGATCATGGCTGAACGACTGAAATCCATTAATCCAGAATTGGAACTCAATGTTGTTCGATCTTTCGTACATCCTGAAATGGTTCATGAACAACTGCAACAACAACCAGATTATATCATCGATGCGATTGACAGCATAACACCCAAAATCACTTTTTTAAAGCAGGCTTTTGCATCCAAGTTGCGGGTGGTTAGCAGCATGGGAGCAGGAGCGAAACTAGATCCTACGCGTCTTCAGGTGGTTGATATTTCCAAAACCTATAACTGTCCTTTTGCCCAACAAATCAGAAAGAATTTAAAAACAGCAGGCATTTACAAGGGCATCAAAGTTGTTTTCTCGCCAGAGAAACCTATCAAGGAAAGTTTAATGCTTACGGATGGGAAGAATTTCAAGAAGTCAGCTTACGGCACGATTTCATACTTGCCTGCAGTTTTTGGCGCAGTTGCCGCCTCTGTGGTGATCAGGGATTTGATGGAAGAGACAACAGTTTGATTTTACAATTCAGTCTTGTGCATAATTTGTGCATCTGAACATTCGAAATCTTAGTAGATTGTAGGGAGGTACAATTATGGAACAGAAATCTCTTTTCCGAAAGATGCACTCCAGCGCAGAGGTTGATCTCATCGCCTACTTGAAAGAATACCTCTCAACATTTCCTGAAACAGAAATCATGATTGGCTGTGATTCTCAGAATTATGCAGAGAATACCATTTATGCAATCGTGATTGCTATGTACAGGCAGGGGAAAGGAGCGCATGTTATTTACAGAAGATGGAAGTCGCCAAAAGAATTGGTGCGTGCAACAAGATTGCTCACAGAAGTATGGAATGCCATTGAAACTGCAGAATTGATGCGATCGAATGGTTTGCCCAAACCCGTGTGGATTGATGTTGATTTGAATCCGGATCCAAGGTATAAATCCAATGAAGTGTTCCGTCAGGCCATTGGTATGGTGGAGGGAATGGGGTATAGAGTGAGATACAAAACAATGGATCCGATGATTACATATGCTGCAGACTACCTGATCAAGGTTTGATCAAATTTCTTTTTCTACATCGTACTCATACACTTCTTTAGAAAAAGCGATATCCATCATTTTCTTATCAAATGCTTTTTCCTGGTTGGCAAGAAATACAGTGGCAACTCCATTTCCGATGAAGTTTGTGATGGCTCTTGCTTCCGACATAAATCTGTCAACTCCCAGTAACAATGCGAGTCCCTCAACAGGAATAACTTTGATGGCAGTCAGCGTTGATGCCAAAACAACAAATCCACTTCCTGTAACACCTGCAGCTCCTTTGGATGTAATCATCAATACACCGATGATGGTGAGCATCTCTGAAATGTTCAGCTCCACATGAAAAACCTGTGAAAGAAAAATGACAGCCATCGATAAATAAATGGTCGTTCCATCCAGGTTGAATGAATATCCTGCGGGTACTACCAATCCAACCACAGGTTTTGCACAACCCATTTTCTCCAATTTTTCCATCAAAGATGGAAGTGCTGCTTCCGAAGAAGATGTGCCTAATACAATGAGTAACTCTTCCTTGATATAATTTAAAAACTTGAAGATGCTGATTGAATAATACCTGAGAATCAATCCCAAAACCAGAAAAACAAATACACCCATGGTGATATATACGGTGATCATCAGTTTTCCCAACGGAATCAAAGTCGCAATGCCGTATTTTCCAATGGTAAATGCCATGCCTCCAAAAGCACCAATGGGCGCGAAGAGCATAACAAGGTGCAGTGCTTTAAAGATGTATTTGGAAATATTTTTCAGTGCACCAATGATTTTTTCTGACTGTTTTATTTTACTCAACACAATGCCGAATAGAATTGAAAAAATCAGGACTTGGATCGTTGCATTGTCTTTGAAAAACTTGATCCAGGAAAATTTCTTTGCTCCCTCTGTGAACTTGGTGATGTCGCCACCAGAGAGTTGATTTGTATTCACACCCGCGCCTGGCTGAATGTAATGAGC
>JBEAYH010000118.1:0-4874 GCA_041159435.1 Bacteroidota bacterium
GAAGTCTTTTTTATTTGTTTTTTCTTTTAACGGTTAACAGTTAACGGTTAACGGTTAACGGTTGACGGTTGACGGTTGATGGTTGATGGTTGATGGTTGATGGTTGATAATTAATTGATTAATTATCTAAGTTAAATAAAAACACATAACTGATAACTGTTAACAGTCAACTGTCTACAACGCTCCCTCATCCGCAAAACTGTAATATCCTTCATTGCTCACAATGATATGGTCAAGAACATTGATATCAAAATACTTTGCAGCCTGTTTTATTTTTTCCGTCAGGTCCTGGTCAGCTTTGGATGGTCTCAGGTTTCCCGATGGATGATTGTGGCTGAGAATGATGCTGACAGCTTCTTCTTCCAATGCTTTTTTCAGGATGATTCTGGGATCTGCAACGGTTCCGGTCATCCCTCCTGAGCTGATGATTTCAAAGTGTTTGATTTTGTTGGCCCGGTTCAAAAAGACAACGGCAAATACTTCATGGGGCAGGTCCATCATTTTGGTTCTCAGATAGGTTGCAACCATTTTACTGTCCCGGATCACTTCCTCTGTCATTGCTTCTATGCCCATTCTTCTTCTCCCAATTTCCATTGCTGCCTGCAGGATGGCAGCCTTGGCCATACCAATGCCTTTGGTCTTCATCATGTCTTTGATGGAAAGTCTCGCCAGCATGGAGAGTTTGTGATTGCACCTGCTCATCAGTTCGTTGGCCAGATCAAATGCAGAGCATTCCTTGTTTCCCTGTTGGATCAAAATGGCGAGCAATTCAACATCGGTCAGATGTGCCGCTGTTTTCATCCTCATTTTTTCCCTTGGCCTGTCCTCTTCAGCCCAATCTTTCAACCTTTTTCTCTTCATTTTTACACATTTGATATCAGGGTGGCTATATGTCCCCCAACCGGTCTTTAGTTTCTTTATCTTCGCGTCATTCAACTTATTTTTATGCAACGCGTAGGTCCCTCTTGTAAAGTTTTTTCCGGAACCAGTTCAGAATACTTGGCTGCTAAAATTGCAGAGTCCGTCAATGGAACTCCGGGTAAAATCAGTATCCAACGATTCAGCGATGGTGAAATCCAGCCCATTTTTCTCGAAAGTATAAGAGGTGATTATGTTTTCCTCGTGCAAAGCACCTTCGCCCCGGGAGATAATCTCCTTGAATTGCTGTTGATGATCGACGCTGCCAAGCGTGCATCTGCCTATAAAATCATAGCGGTTATGCCCTATTTTGGATATGCACGACAGGATCGAAAGGACAAGCCCAGGGTAGCCATTGGATCCAAGCTGGTGGCCAATCTGCTCACGGCTGCCGGAGCAGACAGGGTGATCACGATGGATCTCCATGCACCCCAGATCCAGGGTTACTTTGACATACCAGTTGACCACCTGGACAGCTCGGCCATTTTTATCCCTTATATCTCCAATCTTCAGCTGGAAAACCTTACCTTTGCGGCCCCCGACGTGGGAAGTGCAAACAGAATACGTGAAATGGCAAGTTACTTTAACGTCGAAATGGTCATCTGTGACAAGCACAGAAAAAGGGCCAATGAAATAGCAAGCATGGTTGTAATAGGGGACGTGGAAAACAGGGATGTGGTACTCATCGATGATATCTGTGATACGGCAGGCACCCTTACCAAAGCAGCCCAACTATTAAAAGAAAAAGGCGCAAGAAGCGTTCGAGCCCTTTGTACACATCCGGTGTTGAGCGGAAATGCCTACGAAAACATCGAGAAAAGTGTCCTTGAAGAACTGGTCGTTACAGATACCATTCCAGTAAAGCACAGCTCTTCAAAAATCAAGGTGCTGAGTGTGGCGAATCTTTTCGCAGCTGCGATCAGAAATGCCTACGAAAACCAAAGCATCACCAGCCTCTTTATTCATTCTCAATTGAAGAATAAATAACTGGTCAAAAAGTCATTTTTTAAACACAATACAATGAAAACGATTACAATCGAAGGACAATTGAGGACCGAAACTGGCAAATCAGCCGCCCGCCAGTTGCGCTCTCAAGGCTTGGTACCTGGTGTAATTTATGGGGGTGCACAAGAGGTGAACTTTACTGCAAAAGCTCTTGATCTCAAGCCTTTCATCTACACACCAGACTTCCAATTGATAGAAGTGAAAGTAGAAGGTAAATCTTACACATGCATTTTGAAGGATCTTCAAATGGATAAAGTGACAGACGCTCTTGCACACGTTGATTTGCTTGAATTGGTTGAAGGCAAGAAAGTGAATGCAAGCATCCCTCTGAAATTCACTGGAGCTGCTGCTGGTGTAAAAGCCGGTGGTAAACTCGAAATCAGGCTGAAATCAGTCAAGGTGAAAACCCTTCCTAAGTTCCTAAAAGAAAATATTGAAGTGGACATTTCGAACCTTGAGTTGAATGGCAACATCCGTGTTCAGGACATCGTAGCCGAGAACTATGAAATCCTCAACTCTCCAAGAATTCCTATCGCATCAGTAACATTGACAAGACAGTTGAAGCAAGAAGAAGCTGCTGCGCCTGCCGCTGCCGCTGCACCTGCTGCTGCCGCTGCACCTGCTGCTGCAAAAAAATAACCTCAAAGGTTTTATCTTTATAGCCCCATGAATCTATCATGGGGCTTTTTTTATGAATAAGTTTCTGATTGTTGGGCTGGGTAATATAGGTGATGAGTATGCACATACCCGTCACAACATTGGCTTCGACATCCTTGATTATCTTGCCACCAAACATCGTGTGGTGTTTAATGTCGACCGACTCGCTTCGACTGCAGTCATCAGCCTGAAAGGAAAAAAAATAATTTGCATCAAACCGTCCACCTACATGAACCTGAGCGGTAGAGCTGTCAAATATTGGATGGACAAGGAGAACATTGATGTGAGCAACCTGCTGGTGCTTGTAGATGAGCTTGCAGTACCACTCAATAAAATAAAAATGAAACCCACAGGAAGTGATGGTGGACACAATGGGTTGAAAAGCATCCAGGAATCGTTGGGAACAACTCAATATCCCCGTCTGCGTTTTGGCATCGGGAATGATTTTCCAAAAGGCATGCAAGTAGATTATGTGTTGGGCAAATGGAACAAAGGCGAGGAAGAAATGGTTGCCAAAAAAATTGAGCGCGCAGCAATTGCTGTAGAGGAGTTTGTGCTCATGGGATTGGACAAAGCAATGGAATCAGTCAATAAATTTGAAATCTAAATCAATACCATGAAATTTCTTTGTATCGGTAGAAACTATGTTGAGCATGCGAAAGAACTGGGAAATGAAGTGCCAGAAGAACCTGTGATTTTTATGAAACCCAAATCGGCTTTGTTGCAACAAAATATGCCCTTTCATTATCCTGCATTCACCAATGAACTGCACTATGAATGTGAAGTGGTTTTGAGGATTTCTAAAAATGGCAAATTCATCAGCGAAGCAAATGCGCACCAATACTATGATGCCATTTCAGTGGGTATTGATTTCACTGCACGTGATGTTCAAAGTGAATTGAAGAAAAAGGGACTCCCTTGGGAAAAAGCAAAAGCATGGGACAATTCAGCGGTACTCGGGACCTGGAATCCAATTGCTGCTGATCTCGATCGGAAAAACATCTCGTTCTCCATGAAAAAAAATGGTGAGCTGGTTCAGTCAGGCAATACACGTGATATGATTCACAGTTTTGACCAAATCATTGCACATGTCTCGAATTATTTTTCACTTAATATCGGAGATGTAATTTTCACCGGAACTCCAAAAGGCGTAGGTGAATGCTCTGTAGGTGATGATCTGGAGGGATTCCTGGGCGAACATTCCATGTTTAACATCAAAGTACATTAATTGTAAAATCTTTTTTACTTTAATCATTCATATCGACTGAATCTATCGTAGATTAGGATATGGAACAGTCCGTATTGATCAAAAAACTGAGCAGCCCTTTTTGGTTTCGTATTTATCTTGCCAACGCTTTGCCGGCTGCTTTTTTTGCAGGACTCCGAACCATTTCCCTTTCAACATCTTCAGCAGTTATTGGAATCAGGTACTCTTGGTTTTCAAAAAATCCTTTTCGCTCCATCTATTTTGCTGTTTTGGCAATGGCTGCAGAAATGAGCACAGGCATGCTAGCATTGATACACACGCAACACAGAAGACCGAGAATCTCCATGCTGGTGCTCTCCATGCAGGCGTCATTTCATAAGAAAGCAGTTGGTAAAATACGGTTTGAGTGCCACGATGGAGAAAAAATCGAAGAGGCAGTTGCAAATGCAATTGCCACCAAGGAAGGCATTACCTGCGAAACAAACTCAAAAGGATTTGATGAGCAGGGTAGATGTGTGGCAGAATTCAATATCACATGGACATTCAAGGAAACATCAAAATGAGTTGAGATGAAAATATCATTTCATGGTGCAGCAAGGACTGTAACAGGGTCCAAACATCTGGTAGCATTGAATAACGGGAAAAATATTTTACTTGATTGCGGTATGTTTCAGGGGATGGGGAAAGAGACAGATTCGCTCAACCGACATTTTGGATTCGATCCAAAGACAATTGACTATTTGGTTTTATCGCATGCTCATATCGATCACAGTGGACTCATACCGAGATTGGTCTCAGAAGGTTTCAAGGGAAAAATATTTTGTACACCTGCAACTCGTGAACTGACAGCAGTGCTTCTGGTGGATTCTGCCCGCATCCAGGAAGATGACATCAAGTACCATAATAAAAAACGCAAGGCCAGTGGACTCCCGCTGTTGAAACCTTTGTATACGCTTGATGAAGCTGAGGCAGCTTTGAATCAGTTTAGTATCGTTGAGTACGGTGAATGGTTTTTAATTGAGCCGGGTATTGAACTCCTGTATACAGATGCCGGGCATATCATTGGAAGTGCAGCAGTTCACCTTCG
>JBEAYH010000166.1:0-18352 GCA_041159435.1 Bacteroidota bacterium
ATAATAAACTGTATTTTTGAATAAATAAAAACACCAAATTATGAAAAGCATATTTTCACTGCTAGTATTAGCTCTTGCCGTGTTTCAGATCCAAGCACAGGGATTTAAACTTGGTATCAAGGCAGGAGGAAACTTCACCACCAATACCAGTGCCTCGTTTCAGGAAAATTACAAAGGAGGATTCCATGCCGGAATTTTTGGAAGAGTCAAGGCTTCAGAAATTATTGGCGTTCAGGTAGAAGGACTCATCAGCTCTGTCAAGTTGAGTGTAACTCCCAATACAGCTATTTTTAGAAATGGATTGACTGATCTCAAAGCGACCTATATCCATGTTCCCATTTTATTGAATATCAGTCCAGTTCCATTGCTTTCCATCCAGGCCGGTCCACAGATTGGAATGACCATCAGCCAAACAAAAGATGCATTACGGGTGGGTGGCGAAGCACTTAAGAACAGAGATTTCAGCATGCTTGCTGGCGTGCAATTGAACCTCTCCAAATTGAGTGTTTTTGGAAGGTATTCATTCGGATTGTCGGATGTAAGAAGTTTTACGAGCACGGAAGCGCCATGGAAATCTAAAATGCTCCAGGCCGGTATCGGTATTTCACTCTAAAAAGTACTTTTTAAATATATAAAGCCCTGATAATTCATCAGGGCTTTTTTGTTGGCACCAAACTTGACCTACATGGTGTATATTCAGCTGGGAGTCCAATTTGAGACTTTCGGGTGACATATTGTCGTAAAGAATAATTTATGGGATTGAATTTAAAGTTATTGCCACAGGAGGAGGAATTGGATTTTATGCCAATCATTCCACTCAATGAGGGGGATGAAGCGAATGGGGAAAAACTGATTTTACCAGAGGAATTGCCCCTTTTGCCACTTAGAAATACAGTACTTTTTCCTGGGGTAGTTATACCAATCACAGTTGGCAGAGATAAATCGATCAAGGCAATTGAGGAGGCATACAGAACTGACAAATTAGTGGGTGTACTGTCTCAAAAAGACAGCAACATCGAAGATCCAGGTGTGAATGATCTTGTGGGCATCGGGACGGTTGCCAAAATAGTCAAGTTGATCAAAATGCCCGATGGGGGCACTACTGCTATTTTACAGGGAAAGAAAAGATTTCAACTGGTAAGAATCAGTTCGGAAGATCCATTTTTCAAAGGAGTTGTGAAGGCATTGGATGAACAAGAGGTAACAGATGATCAGGCATTTCAGGCATCCGTTTCCTCTATAAAAGATTTGGCTGCACAAATCATTCAGCTTTCTCCAAATATTCCAACAGAGGCATCCATCATCTTAAGAAATATCGAGCATCCTTCGTTTCTGATACATTTTGTTGGTAGCAATCTGAACTGCGAGTTGGCAGACAAACAGTCACTCCTGGAAATGAACGACATGCGCAAGCGTGCAGAACTTTTATTGAAGCTGTTACAGAAAGAGTTGCAATTCGCTGAATTGAAAAACAAGGTTACCACCAAAACCAAGACTGAGCTCGATAAGCAACAACGCGAATATTTTCTTCAGCAACAACTGAAAAGCATCAAAGAGGAATTGGGTGGCGACAGCAACGACCGTGAGATTCAGGAAATGAAGAAAAAAGCGGATGCAAAAAAATGGTCGTCTGCCGCAAAAGAGTTGTTTCAAAAAGAAATTGAGAAATTGGAGCGCATGCACCCAAGCACGCCAGATTACTCGACTGTTTACAACCACGTTGATTTGATGTTGGATCTTCCTTGGGACGAATGCACGACCGACAGTTATGATTTGAAAAAAGCGAAGAAGATTCTGGACAAGGATCATTATGGAATGGATAAAATCAAAGAGAGAATTCTTGAATACCTCGCAGTATTGAAATTGAAAGGAGATATGAAGAGTCCCATCCTTTGCTTTGTTGGTCCTCCAGGCATCGGAAAAACATCTCTTGGAAAAAGCATTGCAAGTGCAATCGGAAGAAAGTATGTTCGTTTCAGTTTAGGAGGATTGCACGATGAGAGTGAAATCAGGGGACACCGCAAAACCTATATTGGCGCGATGCCCGGCAGGATTCTTCAATCTATTCGAAAAGTAAAGTCATCCAATCCGGTGATGATTTTGGATGAAATCGATAAAGTGGGAAAAGATTTCAGGGGCGATCCTTCGTCGGCATTGCTGGAAGTGTTGGATCCCGAACAGAACAACAGTTTTTATGACAACTACCTGGAACTTGAATACGATTTAAGTCGCGTGCTTTTCATTGCAACTGCCAACGATATGCAAAGTATTCAACCTGCATTGCGTGATCGTTTGGAGATCATTGACCTTACGGGATATGCAGTGGAAGAGAAAGAAAAGATTGCGCAAACACATCTGCTTCACAAACAAAAAGAACTCCATGGACTCAAAGAGTATGATCTCAAAATGAATCAGCAGGTGATGACCTACCTAATTGAAAATTATACGCGCGAAAGTGGTGTACGTGAGTTGGATCGTCAATTGGCAAGCATCATGCGTAGTTATGCAAAAGATGTAGCCATTAACGGCAAGGTAAAATCTGTGATATCTCAAGCAGATGTTACAAGAATACTTGGAAAGCCAAAGTATTCCAATGAAATGTACAAAACGGCAAATATGCCAGGTGTGGCTGTGGGTTTGGCATGGACCTATGTAGGCGGTGATATTCTTTTTATTGAAACAACTTTGAGTGAAGGGAAGGGTGATTTTCAGCTTACAGGCAACCTCGGTACTGTAATGAAGGAAAGTGCATCTACTGCCTATACCTATCTCCAGGCCAATGCGAAAAAAATCGGCATCGATGCAGAAATGTTCAAGAAGAAGAATGTTCATATACATGTACCGGAAGGTGCAGTGCCAAAGGATGGCCCTAGTGCTGGCATCACCATGATGACTGCCTTGGCTTCAGCATTTACCTCTAAAAAAGTGAAGCCATTTCTGGCGATGACAGGTGAAATAACATTGCGCGGACAAGTATTGCCTGTAGGTGGTATCAAAGAAAAAGTTCTTGCAGCAAAAAGAGCTGGATTGAAAGAGATCATTCTTTGCTGGCAAAATGAGAAAGATATACAGGAGATCAACACCGAATTCATCAAGGGCATTCGTTTTCATTATGTGAAGACCATGCAACAGGTACTTGAATTGGCATTGGTTTAATTTTATATATTCATTGCATCGGTTTAATTTCGGGCATGCGATTTTTTGCATGCCTGTTTTTTTTGACTGCTGCCGGTTTGAATACTGAAGCTCAGACGCTCGGGGGATCTGCGACCTATAATTTTTTAAAAATGCAATGGGTGCCACAGGCCAGTGCTTTGGGTGGAAGAAATGTATCCACTTTTAACAACGACGTGGGACTCTTCAATGACAATCCAGCGCTCTTGAGGTATCATCACCACGGAAATATCTCCGCAAATTTTACATCGGTTGCTCCATCCATCAATGGACTCTTTGGCTCGGGTGCTTATCACCACGAAGAATGGAATACCACATTTGCAGCTGGCATTGCCCATCTGCTCTATGGAAATGAAACACAGACGGATGCTGCAGGAAACATCATGGGTACATTCACAGCGTTCGATCAAATGATTTCTTTGGCTGCTGCCAGGACTTACGGCGAAAGATGGTTTTATGGTGCAACGCTTAAATTTATCAATTCCAGATACGGCCCATACAACAGCTTTGGAATGGCTTCTGATATTGGATTGAATTATTACGATGAGGAGAACATGCTTCAATTGGGATTTGCAGCAAGGAACATGGGATTCCAGATCAGGCGCTATGCCAATCAGGGGGAGGATCTTCCATTCGATTTGCTCATTGGATTGACCAAGCAACTAGAGAAAGCACCCATCAAATTATCATTGACTGCACAAAGATTGCACCAATTTGATCCAATTTATCAAGATGAAAATTTTGAATCTGAAAATTATGGAACGGTTGTGAGAAATGGCATCGGTACTAAAATACTCAGTCACTTTATTGCAGGAGCAGATCTTTTGGTTGGAGAGAAAATTGTTTTGACACTTGGTTACAATATGCTCAGACGAAAGGAGCTTCAAATCAGAAATTTGGCAAATGGACTAACCGGTTTTGGATATGGCATCCGACTCAATCTGAACAGTTTGCAATTTCAGTATGCCAGGACCCATTATCAGTCAACCTATTCTCAACACCAGGTTGCTTTCGTGTATAAATTATTGGATTACGAAAAATAGCTCAAGTTTGTTTTAGGCGTGAGGGTGACGAGTGTTTCATACATGAGTCGAATTGTATTTTCAACATCGTCCTTGTGCAGCATCTCAACTGTAGTGTGCATGTATCTGAGTGGAATGGAGATCAATACAGAAGGACAACCATCGTTGGCGTATGCAAATGAATCTGTATCAGTCCCGGTACTTCTTGAAACTGTTCTCATTTGAACAGGAATTTTCTTTTTGATTGCAACATTTTCCACCAGTGATAGTAGTTTGTTGTGAACTGCAGGTCCGTAAGCAAGCGAGGGACCTTTGCCGCAAGCTACATCACCTTCAATGATTTTATTGACCATTGGGGTAGTGGTATCATGTGTAACATCGGTGATGATTGCAACATCCGGTTTGATTCGTCTTGCGATCATCTCTGCACCTCTCAATCCGATTTCTTCTTGCACTGCATTCACAACGTACAAGGAATAGGGCAGTTTCACTTTATTGGTCTTGATCATCTTTGCCACTTCAGCAATCATGAATCCACCTATTCTGTTGTCCATCGCCCTTCCAATCAAATAATTGTAAGCAAGTTCGTCAAAGCCTTCCTCATAGGTTGCAACTGCTCCAATGTGGATGCCAAGTGATTCAACCTCTTTTCTGTTTTTTCCACCGCAGTCAAGGAATAAATTCTCTACAGCAGGCTGGGGGTCTTTTCTTTCGCCGCCTCCGATTCTTGTATGAATGGCAGGCCATCCAAATACAGCCTTTACCGGTCCTTTTTTGCCATGTATCAATACTCTTTTTCCCGGAGCAATTTGATGATCTACACCACCGTTTCTTTTGAGGTAGATGAGGCCATTGTCAGAAATATAATTCACAAACCAACTGATCTCATCTGCATGCGCCTCTATGACAACTTTGAATTTTTCTTTTGGATTGATAATGCCCGCAACAGAGCCATATGGATCTGTCATGGTCTCATCAACATGTTGCTGAATGTATTTTAACCATAATTTTTGTCCACCTGATTCAAAGCCGGTTGGTGAAGGGGTATTGATGTATTCTTTCAGAAATGCATACGAATGATCACTGAGTAATTTTTTTGCTTTTAATGAATTTGCCATAGGAGGGTTATCTTGAAATAATGATGGAGGAAGTTTTTACCGTATCGCTTTTGTTGCCTTTTTCGTCTTTCATCCAAAAGCTGAATACTGCTGTGTCGCTGCTGAAACACCTGGGCTGCAGCGCAACACTGTAATTCAAGGTGATTACCAATTCACCAGTGAAATTTTTTGTTCTTGGCAGATCGGTTGGGATTTGCAGGAGACTCGAATCGGTGAAATTGCTTCTGAGGCACCTGGTGGTCGTTTTTTTGAACCAGATCGTATCGAGAAAATCACCTTCCTGGTCAGACAGCTGCAATTTGATTTGTAAATCGTCTCCGGCAGATATTTGGCTGGAGCTGATGCTATTGATTTTTAAAACAGGTTTCGATTGCATGCTTGTCTTCTCGCATGCAGTCATAAAAAATACAGTGATGATGAGAGGGAAGATTTTTCTCATGTACCTTTGTTGCTATTCAAAATTAGCCGTTTCAAAACGAAAAACCTATTCCCTTCAACCTATTTTAACAACCTTTAACCTTGTTTGAACCGTTATTTATAGAGGATGCATTGCACTTGTTCCGAAAACAATCCATGGAGAATCCTTTGTATAAAATTTTCATCGAGGGACTTCACCTAGACCCATCCAGCGTTTGCAGGTTGGAGGATATACCTTTTTTACCTATTTCTTTTTTTAAAACTCATTTGGTCAAATCGGGTGAATTCAGTCCGGAACTTTGTTTCGAAAGCAGTGGAACGACCAGTATGATCAACAGCAAGCATTGCATCAGAGATGTCAAGCAGTACCTGGACAATGCGGTGAATTTGTTTGAGGAGCAGTATGGTGATCTACGTGATTATTGCATCCTTGGTTTGCTTCCATCTTATTTGGAAAGGAACAATTCCTCGCTGGTTTCGATGGTCAATCACTTCATTCAATTGAGTCATCATCCATCCAGTGGATTTTTTCTCCATGATTTCAATCGCCTGCAAGAAGTATTGATGCAGTTGGAGGAAAGTCGACAAAAGACATTGCTGATCGGAGTTACATTTGCATTGCTGGATTTTGCAGCGTCGCATCCCATGCAATTGCATCATACAATTGTGATGGAAACAGGAGGAATGAAGGGTCGAAGAAAAGAACTTACAAGATCGGAACTGCATCAGCATCTAAGAAATGGATTTGGGGTGGATGCCATTCACGCAGAATATGGAATGACAGAATTGTTGTCGCAGTGTTATTCAAAAGGAGGGGGAGTCTACCAAATGTCATCCACTCTAAAAATACTGTTGAGGTCATCCGATGATCCTTTTGATATTTGGAGTGCAAATGAACATATCATGCGCACGGGTGTTATCAACGTCATAGATCTTGCTAACCGAGACAGCATTGCATTCATCGCTACAGATGACCTTGCGAGGTTCACTGGAAATGGAGCTTTTGAACTGATGGGTAGAATCGACAGCAGCGATGTGCGCGGATGCAGTTTGTTGACAGCTTAAATTTATCATATGGGAATTTGGAAACAGATCGCCACCTACCTCTACCTGAGAAAAAAAGATGAAGATGCGCCCAATACCACTTGGGTCAAATACATGCATGGGATCAATCGCTTGTCTATACTTCTTTTCCTTTTTGCACTCATCGTAATAATAGCAAGGCTGCTGATCAAAAGAGGATAAGATTCATCCAAGAACGAATCGCTGAATGGCAGCAGCTGCATTTTCGGATGCATTGCCTCCGGGGATTAAACTGCTCTTCAACGCTTCATAATCGGACTTTATCTGTTGACTTTTTTGCTGATCATGCAGTAATTGTTTTAATTCCTTTTCCAGTCTTTTAGAAGTGAGCTCCTCTTGAATAAGTTCTCTGACAACTGCTTTGTTTTGAATGATATTGACCAGAGAAATAAAGGGAATCTTGATAAAATATTTTGCAATTGTATAGGACAGCCAGGAAGTTTTGTAGCAAACCACTTCCGGGACGCCAAAAAGCGCCGTTTCAAGTGTGGCAGTTCCCGATGTAACCATCGCAGCATCTGCAATCGAAAGCAGTTGATATGTTTTGTTTTTCCAGACTGAAATATTAGAGTGATTTTTCACCAGTTCGTGTATGAATCTGTCATCAATGCCAGGTGCCTGTGCAACAACGCATTCAACCCCTTGTAAGTTTTTTGTTGCATCGAGCATCACAGGAAGTTTTTTTCTGATTTCCTGTTTTCTTGATCCTGGTAAGATGGCAACGACTGAATTGGTATGATTTTTTTTGAAATCAATGATGAAGTTTTTTGATTCTTCAGATGCTTTGTATAAATCAATTGTTTCGATCAATGGGTGCCCAACATATTCGACCTCATAATCCCATTGTTCATAAAATCTTTTTTCGAATGGGAGAATGACAAGCATCCGATCAATACATTGTTTGATCTTTTTTACTCGTTTTTCCTTCCATGCCCATACCTGTGGGGAGATATAGTAAACTGTTTTGAATCCAGCTCGCTTTGCAAACTTTGCAATAGGTAAATTGAATCCAGGATAATCAATAAAAACAACCACATCAGGCTGAAATGCTAGGATGTCTTGTTTGCACAATTGCAGGTTTTTGAAAATGGTTCGTATATGAAGTGCAACCTCTACAAATCCCATGAAAGCCAAATCCCGGTAGTGTTGTACGATTGTTGCTCCCTCTGCCTGCATCAAATCTCCGCCCCATGCACGAACAATGGCATGTGCATCATTTTTCTGAATGGCCTTTATCAATCTGCTGCCATGTAAATCACCCGAAGCCTCACCTGCAATGATGTAGTATTTCATGCCGGGGGATGATTAAGATAAAAATTTAAAGAGCAATGCAGATAAGGCGTAGATGATAGAAACAATGAAGATGCCTTTCGCGGTTTTATCTTTTCTGCCATTGATGAAAATGGTAAATAGGACAATGTTCAACAGCAGGCATGGGATGCTCAGGGCAGTTACAAGTGATTTGTTCTGAGCCAGCAGTTCAATGAATTCGCTAAACGAGAACAGGCTGAATTTCCAATAATAATATCCAAAGAAACTCAACAGGGGAAGCACAGTGCCAATGGTGAAACCCAATAAATAATTATCCTTGTTTTTCATTACCAGGTATAGTCTTTTTCAATTTTTTTCTTGAGCGCGTAATTTGTCAGGTCATATTGAACCGGAACTACACTTACAAAATTGTTTTGCAGTGCCCATACATCCGTTTCCTTGCTTTTTTCAAGGTTCAAAAATGCACCCGTCAACCAATAGTATTTTTTTCCAATCGGGTCTTTTCTCTCTTTGAAGTCCTCCTGATACTTTGCATACGCCTGCTTGCAAACTTTCACTCCTTTGATCAGTGCAACATCGCCTTTTGGAATGTTTACATTCAGACAAAGATGTTTATCGGCTTTTGTAGTCAGCATTTTTTCCACGATCATCCTCGCATATTTTTTGGCACCAGTGAAATCAGCTTCCAGGCTATGATCGAGCAATGAAAATCCAGCTGCAGGAATATTTTCAATGGAGGCTTCGATGGCTGCGCTCATTGTTCCGGAATAAATTACATTGATGGAGTGGTTGGCTCCATGGTTGATGCCGCTTAGACAAATATCTGGTTTGCGGTGCAATACCTTGTCAACTGCAAGTTTCACACAATCCACCGGTGTGCCACTGCAACTCCAGGCTTCTACATCTGCAGGAATTTGCGTTTTATGGAGCCGCAACGGATAACCTATGGTAATGGCATGTCCCATGCCTGACTGAGGTTTGTCGGGAGCTACTACGACAACCCTTCCTAAATCCTTTACTGCTTCCACCAAATGGTTGATGCCTGGGGCAATGACGCCATCATCGTTTACAACCAGTATAATGGGCTTGTCTTTTTTTGAATGCTTGTTTTTGATCATATCGTCCCCAAAATTACCACATATTTAAGTCCTCTATTTTATTTGAATCAAATCTCATTTTGAAAAAAAACTTAGCATTTTTATTATAAAACTAAAATATTTAGTATATTGCCCCAAAATCATTAGTATGTCACAGTCATTCGCAGGACAAAATTTGAAATATCTGCGCAAGTTAAAGGGACTTACGCAGGAAGAATTTGCTCAAAAACTTCAGATCAAGCGTTCATTATTGGGTGCGTATGAAGAGGAGCGGGCTGAACCAAGGGTGGATGTACTGGAAGTGGTCAGTGATCTCTTCAGGGTCAGTCTGGATGATTTGTTGAGAAGAGACTTGGGTGAGTCAAAAGGTAATTATTTATCAAGACGCAGGCAATTGAAGATGGCGGGTGAGAACAACCTCATTCATTTTGTACCGATGAAAGCTGCAGCAGGATATTTGGCTGGATATGCGGATGATGAATTCATCGATGAGCTCAATACTTTTACCTTGCCGATGTTGGGAAGCGGGAACTTCAGGGCTTTTGAGATCATTGGAGACAGTATGTTGCCAACACCGAGTGGTTCAATCATTGTTGGTCAAAAAATGGATGCATTGGATGATGTCAAGCAAAATGCTGCTTGTATTGTTGTGAGCAAAAACGAGGGAATTGTGTACAAACGTGTTTCAAGATCACCCAAAACAAAAAATAAAGTCACCCTTACCAGTGACAATCCATCCTTTCAGCCTTATCAGATCAATGCAGAAGATATTCTTGAAATCTGGCAAGCACAGATGGTTATTTCAAAAGTTGCACAACAGCAGCGCTGGGATGTTGGACAGTTGGCCCAGCTGGTGAGCAATCTTCAGGAGCAGGTCACCACCATCAAGAAGCGGATGAATTGATCCACACGGTGAACGGTTAATTATGCACACCCCGTTGATAACCTGCATTATATTGGCAGGTTTCATTCATTTATCTTTGGCAACCAAGTGATTATACAAATTGGTTTAAAATGAACCAATCCTTCAACAATTATGGCTAAACAGCAAGACAGTAATTTATTTGAGTACAACGAGGATTCCATAAAAAGCCTCGATTGGAAGGAACATATTCGCCTTCGTCCGGGTATGTACATCGGAAAGTTGGGTGACGGCAGCAGTCAGGATGATGGTATATATGTCTTGTTGAAAGAGGTCATGGACAACTGCATTGATGAGCACATGATGGGCTATGGAAAGCAGATTGATCTTGAGCTCAATGGAAAGCAGGTGATGATACGTGATTATGGACGGGGCATACCATTGGGAAAATTGGTGGATGTTGTCAGCAAAATAAATACCGGTGCTAAGTACGACAGCAAGGTTTTTCAGAAAAGCGTTGGACTGAATGGTGTTGGTACCAAAGCGGTCAATGCATTGAGTGAATATTTCAAGGTGAGGGCATTTAGAGAAGGCAAGGAGAAAACGGCAGAATTCATTAGAGGGGCTATTTCAAAAGAGCATAAAGAAGCTGCAAGCAAAGAGTCAAATGGAACCGAAGTGGTTTTTGTTCCCGACGAACAAATTTTTCGCAATTACCATTTCATTCCCGATTACATCGAAAAGCAATTGTGGAATTATTGCTATTTGAACGCGGGACTGGTAATCAATTTCAATGGGAAGAAGTTTGTGAGTAAAAATGGATTGCTCGATCTGTTGCATCGAAATACCAATGAAGATGAATTGCGTTATCCTGTGATTCACTTGAAGGGAGAGGACATCGAGGTGGCGATTTCACACAACAATGAATACGGAGAAGATATTTACAGTTTTGTAAATGGACAGTACACCACACAGGGTGGAACACATGTGTTGGCTTTCAGAGAAGCATTTGTAAAAACAATCCGTGATTTTTTCAAAAAAGATTATGATACTTCAGATATCAGACAAAGTATTGTAGCTGCTATTGCAGTGCGGGTCCAGGAACCAGTATTTGAATCCCAAACCAAGACAAAGCTGGGTTCTCAGACCATGTTTGAAGGTGGGCCCTCCATGAAAAATTTTGTCTCCGATTTTTTTGCAAAAGAGCTGGATAACTACCTGCATAAAAACCCATCTGTAGCTGAAGCGCTGAAAAAACGCATCGAGCAAAGTGAAAGAGAGCGCAAAGAATTAGCAGGTATCAAAAAGTTGGCCAACGAGCGTGCAAAAAAAGCTAATCTTCATAATCGGAAACTGAGAGACTGCCGCATACATTTGAATGACGAGCCTCCTTCAAAAGGGAAAGAAGAATTTATCGCAAAGCAGTTTCAGAGCACCATATTTATTACCGAAGGTGATTCTGCCAGTGGATCCATCACCAAATCAAGAGATGTTGAAACACAGGCGGTGTTCAGCCTCCGGGGTAAACCACTGAATTCTTACGGTCTCACCAAGAAAGTGGTGTACGAGAACGAAGAATTTAACTTGCTTCAACATGCACTCAACATTGAAGAGGGCATGGATGATCTTCGATACAACAACATCATCATTGCAACAGATGCAGATGTCGATGGGATGCACATCAGATTGCTGCTCATGACATTCTTCCTGCAGTTTTTTCCTGATTTGGTCAGGGATGGACATGTATACATTCTTGAGACGCCTTTGTTCAGGGTCAGGAATAAGCAGGAAACAATTTATTGTTACTCAGAAACAGAAAAACAGGCAGCAATAAAAAAAATTGGGTCAAAACCTGAGATCACCCGATTCAAGGGACTCGGAGAAATCTCACCAGAAGAGTTCAAGCGATTCATTGGTCCAGATATGAAGAAGACTCCAGTCATACTTGAAAATCAAATTCACATTCAACAATTGTTGGAGTATTATATGGGGAAGAACACGCAGGAGCGACAGGACTTCATCGTCTCTAATTTGCGTGTAGAGCTTGATGCCGTAGAACAAACAAACTAAACGTATGATTCACATTGTATTCAATGAGCCAGATATTGATGTACTGGGAAAAGCCATCGAAATGGATGAAACCATGGCCGGTGAAATTAAAATCATCCGCGACGATTATGCAGTTGGTCCCCTTCAAGATATCAATACTCCAGATGGAGCAGCGGCGAGAAAAGATTGGTGGAAGATGGTGCTGGAGGGAGGTGATTATGCGGGCATGGTGGAAGAAGGAAAAGTGGATGATGAAAAAGTATTGCTGGACATCATCGAGACGCTGACTAATGATGAAAATGAAGCAGTCTGGATATGGGCAGCTCAAAACAAACATGATGTGTGCGGATACTATTGGTTGGTAAGTCAGCTTTCAGCTTTTCAAGGGCGGGTTCACATTCTCTATTTGAACAATCTGCCGTTCATCAATGAGAAAGGAAATATTTTCTATCCAGAATGGCTGAGTCAGATTCCTTCCAAAGAATTTTTGAAAGCAAAAAAATTAGCAAGGCCCGTTACTACCAGTGAATTTGAAGTAGATGGAGATGAATGGAATAAGATTTGTGCACAGGGATCAATGGTGCGCCTCTTGGAAGGAGGTAAAAAAATTCTTCACAAGGAAATCAATTATTACGACACCGATCTTTCCAGGTATATCATGCCAGATGCACAAAAGGCTTCCAAGATCATTCATTCATTTCTTTCAAAAAACAAAGAAACAACAGGTGATGCTTTTTTGCTTTGGAGATTGAAAAACATGATCCAGCATAATGATAAATACGAGGTGGGTGGAAAATTGGGTGCAATGAAAGATTTTGAAATCAAGAAAAAATCTACAGTACAAACTACTGAGTAGTCATGGCAAAAAACAAATCAATTACTGAATTTGATCAGGAGGGGGGCGTTACCAGTCAATACAAAAGCTGGTTCCTGGATTATGCCTCCTATGTAATATTGGAGAGAGCTGTGCCGGAGGTCAATGACGGATTGAAACCGGTTCAACGAAGAATTCTTCACTCCATGAAAGAAATGGATGATGGAAGGTTGAACAAGGCTGCAAACATCATCGGTCAAACCATGCAATACCACCCGCATGGTGATGCCAGCATACAGGATGCATTGGTGAATCTTGGCCAAAAAGATTTGTTGATTGATACACAGGGAAACTGGGGCGATGTCAGAACGGGTGATGATGCTGCAGCCGCTCGATACATCGAAGCAAGACTCAGCAAGTTTGCACTTGAAGTTGCCTTCAATGCAAAAACAACCGATTGGCAATTGAGTTACGATGGAAGAAAACGTGAGCCCATCAATCTTCCCATGAAATTTCCGCTTTTGCTTGCACAAGGTGCAGAGGGAATTGCAGTTGGACTCTCAACGAAAATACTACCGCATAATTTCAACGAGCTGATTGATGCTTCTATAAAATATCTGAAGGGGAAAAAATTTGAACTCTATCCCGACTTTCAAACGGGTGGAATGATCGACGTTACCAATTACAATGATGGTAAAAAGAGTGGAAGAATCAGGTGTCGTGCCCATATTCAGGAAGTGGATAAGAAAAGCATTATCATCAAGGACGTTCCATTTGGTGTAACAACAACCCAGCTGATGGAGTCCATCGTCAAAGCAAACGATCAGGGAAAAATAAAAATCAAGAAAGTAACTGATAACACCGCTGCAGATGTTGAAGTATTGATCGAACTGGCTGCAGGAATTTCTTCGGATATCACCATTGACGCGCTCTATGCATTTACGGATTGTGAAGTAAGCATTGCTCCCAATGCTTGTGTGATCATTGATCACAAACCTATTTTTGGTTCAGTCACTGCCTTGTTGCAACATTCTACCGACTACACCAAGGAACTGCTGAAAAAAGAGCTGGAGATAAGGTTGGCTGAACTTCAGGACAAATGGCATTTCACTTCACTCGAAAAAATATTTTTTGAAGAAAAGATTTACAAGGAGCTAGAGAAGAAGCATGAAGATTGGGAACGAGTGTTGCATTCAATCTTAAAAGCATTTGATCCCTACAAGAAAAACTTCAAAAAAGAAATTACCCGCGACGATATTGTAAAATTAACCGAGAAGCCTGTTCGTCGGATCTACAAACTCGACATTGATGAATTGAATCAGCAGATCAAAGCACTCGAGGCTGAAATGAAGCAGGTGAAATATGATCTGAACAACCTCATAGAATATTCCATTGCCTATTTTGAAACGCTAAAAGAAAAATATGGCAAGGGAAAGGAGCGAAAAACAGAGATTAAATTATTTGATGTTATACAGGCACGCCAGGTGGCCATTGCAAACGTACGTCTCTATATGAACAGGGCAGAAGGATTCATTGGCACCAGTTTGAAAAAAGATGAATTTGTAACAGAGTGCTCTGATCTAGATGATATCATTGTGTTTACCAGACAAGGTATCATGAAAGTGGTAAAGGTGGATGACAAGGTATATATTGGCAAAGACATATTGTATGCTGCTGTCTTTCACAAAAATGATGAGCGAACCACCTATAATATGATCTATACAGATGGTGCAACGGGTATTTCATATGCCAAGCGCTTCAATGTTACAGGTGTTACACGTGACAAAGAATATGATCTTAGCAAAGGAAGTGAGAAGTCGAAAGTGAATTATTTCACTGCCAACGCCAATGGAGAAGCTGAATCTGTTACGGTTGTATTGAGTCCAAATTGCAGTGCTAGAAACAAACAGTTGGAATTCTATTTTGATTCTTTGGATATCAAAGGAAGAGGTTCTGTTGGAAATCAGGTTACCAAATATCCCATCAAAAATGTCAAACTGTTGGATGCTGGTAAATCAACACTCGGAGGGAGGAACATTTGGTTTGATGATACGTTTGGAAGATTGAATACAGAGGAAAAGGGCACCTATCTTGGAACATTTGCTCCAGATGATCAGTTATTGGTTGTTTATCACGATGGTTACTATGAAATAACTGATACTGAATTGACCCAACGTTTTGATCATGAAAAATTAATCAAGATAGAAAAATTTGATCCCTCCAGGATCATTGCGGCCATCTACCTTGATAATGAGAAGTTGCAGTATAATTTGAAGCGTTTCAAAATCGAAACAACCACATTGCACAACAAGTTTTATTTCATCAAAGAGGCAGAGGGTAACTATGTGGAGGCGGTCTCCACTGATCCCAGTCCAGTTGCAATTATCAAATCCGGACGTGGAACGCAGGCAAAACAAACCAAGGTAAAAGTGAATGATTTTGCAGAAGTGATGGGGTGGAAGGCAGTGGGCACAAAGCTGGTGGATTATACAAAAAGCACTGAAATTGAATGGATGGAATCACCTTCTTCTTCCAAGCAGACCACTCTTTTTAATTGATATTCAATTGTTTACATATAGTCAGGCCATAAAAAATGGATGATTTATATTTGTAATTGGAAAAAACAAACGCAGCGAATGGCACTTAAAAGAGAAGAAGACTTTAATGCACAGCTTTCGGGTTCCATTTCGGAACAGGAAACGTCCTCTAACAGTTGGTTCAAGAGGAGAAAAAAAGGGATAAGCACATCTACTGCTGAGAAAAAAGAAACGCCTGATGGACTCTGGACCAAATGTCCCTCCTGCAAATATACCTGCACCACCGATGAACTGAAAGACAATTTCTCGGTTTGTCCAAAATGCAATTATCATCACCGAATCGGCAGCGAGGAATATTTTGATATATTATTCGATGACCATCAATATACTGAATTGTTTGCAGAGGTAAAGTCAATTGATTTTCTGGGATTCAATGATCTGAAGCCCTACAAAAAAAGACTTGATGAGGCATACAGCAAAACCGGATTGCATGATTCCATCACCGCTGCAGTGGGTAAAGTGAACGGAAGTGATCTGGTCATCTCTTGCATGGACTTTAATTTTATTGGTGGATCCTTGGGAAGTGTCATGGGTGAAAAAATTGCCAGGTCTGCTGAGTATTGTCTGCAGCATAGAATCCCACTTCTGATCATCAGCAAAAGTGGCGGAGCAAGGATGATGGAGAGTGCTTTTTCCCTGATGCAGCTTCCAAAGACAATTGGTAAAATCAGTAAACTTGCGATGGCTGGTATACCATATATCTCTCTCTGTACCGATCCTACATATGGAGGAACAACGGCCTCATTCGCCATGGTTGGAGACGTGAATATCGGTGAACCTGGCGCCATGATTGGATTTGCGGGTCCCAGGGTTATCAAAGAAACCATTAAAAAAGATCTTCCAGATGGATTTCAAACTTCTGAATTTCTGATTGAGCATGGCTTCCTGGATATGATTGTTGGAAGAAAAGAGCTCAAAAACAAAATTGCAACACTGCTATCCCTATTTGCCAGTTAGTATAATCAACTGGTCAACTTACGATGGAAATCAAGAATCGGTCTGCTTCGTACGAGTATTTCATCGAAGATAAATTTGATGCGGGTATGATGTTGACTGGCACAGAGGTCAAGGCCATCCGAGACGGCAGGGTTAGTTTCAACGACAGTTATTGCTTGCTTGATCGAGGCGAACTCTACGTAAAAGGTCTGCATATTTCACCTTACGAATATGGCAGCTATGCCAACCACAATCCAACAAGAGAAAGAAAATTGCTGCTCAAAAAAAAGGAGCTCGATAAAATTGCCCATAAACTCAAGGAAAAAGGATTTACCATCATTCCCCTGAGCATCTATTTCAATGAAAGAGGGTATGCAAAGATGAAAATTGGACTGGGGAAGGGTAAAAAACTCCATGACAAGCGCGAAAGTATCAAGCAAAGAGAGTCGGAACGGGAAATCAAGCGATTTGTCAAATAAGCTTGAGCCGGGATCCATAAATTTTATAAGTCCTTGGATTTTTGAATCTTTTTATGCAATTTTGTTCAAATGAATTTATTTAACTCTAACAACGGTTGGCATACTATCTCATACAAGGGGTAGCCAATTTTGTTATGTAACATATTCAAAGCCCCGATTTTTCGGGGCTTTGTTTTTTTAATTGAATTTGTACAGTCTAAAATGGAAAAAATAAAGCTTAGTACCAGTTTCAAAAAGTTGCCAGCCGACCTCTATACGCCAGTTGGTATTTATCTCAGGTTGCGTGACAAATTCAGAGATACCATTCTATTGGAGAGCACAGATCACCATACTTCTGAGAACAGTTTCTCTTTTATTGCGATCAATGCCATAGGAGGAATCGAAATCACTTCAAAGCATACAGTAGAATTTAAATATCCCCTCAATGCACCTGAAACGATCAACTTGTCAAATGAACAGGTTCCCGATCTGATATGGAATTACATGCGTCGATATGATGCAGTGCAACAAAACAGGGAAGAAGGATATGCACAGGGACTCTATGGATATACAACTTTTGATGCAGTGACCTTTTTTGAAACTGTTCAATTTAAAGAGAAAGCATACCAGCTCAACTCATTGTCAAAAGATGATTTTATTCCTCTCATGCGTTACCGGCTTTATCAATTTGTCATTGCGATCGATCACCACAAAGACGAAATGATATTATTAGAAAACCATGTTGAGGGTGTTGAAGGTGATAAGCAAACTATTGAAGACATCATTCATGGAAGGGATTTACCCCAATTTCCTTTTTCTGCTGAGGGAGAGGAGTTTTCAAACATGAATGACCAGTCATATATTGACATGGTTCAGAAAGGTATTGCACATTGCAACAGAGGGGATGTATTTCAGATTGTATTGAGTAGAAGGTTTGAACAGTCATTCAAAGGAGATGAATTCAACGTCTACAGGTCTTTGCGCATGGTCAATCCCTCTCCTTATCTTTTCTATTTTGACTATGGAGAATACCGGCTCATGGGCTCATCACCCGAAAGTCAGTTGATCGTTGGCAATGGAAAAGCTACAGTTCATCCCATTGCAGGTACTTTCAAACGTACGGGAGATGATGCGATGGACAGGAAGGAAGCGGAACGTTTGCTTCAAGATCCAAAAGAGAATGCAGAACATGTGATGTTGGTTGATTTAGCCAGAAATGATCTTAGCAGAGTTTGTGACAATGTTCAGGTTTCTCAATATCGTCAAGTCAAGTTTTACTCCCATGTCATCCACCTGGTCAGTGAAGTTACTGCAAGTGCGAAGAGAGACTCAAATCCATTTTCTCTTATGGCCAATACTTTTCCAGCTGGCACGCTCAGTGGCGCACCTAAATACAGAGCTATGCAATTGATAGATGCATATGAGCCAACTAGACGTTCTTTTTATGGGGGAG
>JBEAYH010000195.1:0-9905 GCA_041159435.1 Bacteroidota bacterium
TCGGAACTTTCGTCCAGATATCATTATCACGCGTTTCCCGGAAGACAGCCGCGCTGGACACGGACATCATTCTGGTTCGGCGGTAATTGCAAGAGAAGCTTTCATTGCTGCGGCAGATCCAAACAAATTTCCTGAACAGTTCAAATATGGGGTAACACCATGGAAAGTGAAACGCATCATGTGGAATACATTCAGTTTTTTTGGTACCAATACCACTTCAGAAAATCAGATGAAAATTGAAGTGGGCGATTACATGCCATTGATCGGTAAAAGCATTGGAGAAATTTCTGCCGACAGCAGAAGTCAACATCGTTCACAGGGATTCGGTTCTGCGGCTACGAGAGGAGCAGCGACAGAATATTTTGTTCATACACTTGGTGATCCGGCTGAAAAAGATCCGATGGAAGGAATCGATTGTTCTTGGAACAGAATCGAAGGTGGATCATCCATCAGCAAGCTCCTAGACAAGATGATTGCTTCCTATAATGTAAACCAACCCTCTGCATCGGTCACCGCACTGTTGGAAATCCGCAAAGCTTTATCAGGCATCAAAGATGCCTACTGGAGGGGATTAAAAACTGCTGAGGTGGAAAAGTTAATAAGAATGGTCATGGGACTCCATGTGGAGGCCATCAGTGATAAACAGTTTATCAAACAAGGTGATTCACTCAAGGTGAACCTAACAATTAATAACCGATCTGATATACAAGTTGGTGTTTCAAATATTGAACTCAATGGAAAAAAATGGATGCCCAATGCTTCGCTCAAGCAAAATATAAACTGGTCACAGCCTTTGTTGTTGACCATCGCAGCTGATCATCCTGTTTCACAACCATATTGGTTGGCGAATCCCATGAACAAGGGGCATTTTAATGTCACCGATCAGCGATTGATAGGAATGGGCGAGAATAAGCCAACTTTCGAGACAATGCTTACGCTCAGTATCAACAATGAACAAATGGTATTGAACGTGCCTGTTGCTTTCAGGAATGTTGATCCTGCGATTGGTGAATTCATCCATCCGGTATATGTGATTCCTTCAGTTGTTTCAACTGTTGCACAAAAACCAGTTTTGATCAACACTGCGTCTGCATCAAAAAATATCAGTCAGCCAAATTCAACTGACAATGCCCCGTTCATGCATTCCATTTCTTATGAACATATTCCAACACTAATTTATTTCAGCAAGAATGAGCAGATGGTTGTAAAAGTGGATCTTAAGACCACAGGAAAAAAAGTAGGATACATTGTAGGTGCAGGTGACAAGGTTCCGGAAGCCATTCAGCTGATGGGATATGAATTGATTGAATTGGGCAAGGAAGATATTACTTCAGAAAAACTGAAGACTTTTGATGCCGTCGTATTGGGCGTGCGTGCATACAATGTGCATGCATGGATGGATGAAAAAAATGATATACTCATGGAATATGTCAGGAACGGAGGGAATATGGTGGTTCAATACAATACAAACAGTTTCGCGGGACCCTTATCCAAAATGAAAATTGGTCCAAAGCCTTTCACTGTTTCAAGGGGAAGGATTACGGAAGAGGATTGCGAAGTGAAGTTCATTGATCCAAAAGATCCTGTATTGAACTATCCCAATAAGATTACGGCTGATGACTTCAAAGGCTGGGTGCAGGAGAGAGGAATTTATTTTGCAGATGCATTCTCTGCCGATTACCGTGCAGTTTTATCCATGCATGATCAAAATGAAGGCGATCTGAATGGCAGTTTGATTGTTCGCAATGAAGGAAAAGGAAGATTTATATATACCGGCTTGGTATTTTACAGAGAATTGCCAGCAGGTGTTCCAGGTGCATTCAGGCTTTTTGCCAATCTTATTTCAAATCCAAATCTACAAGTGAATGAAGTCAAGTAACCCAACCCGTTCGCCTGTATTTGGACTCATCGTTGGACTGGCTATTGGAGTAGTCATTGCATTGGTCAGGAAAAAAATTGCGTTGGGATTGCTGATAGGGATATTAATTGCAGCAATTTTGTACAAACGGGATAGAAGATGAGTTTCATCGACTGGTTGGTTTTATTGTGTACAATGCTCCTGGTAGTATTGTATGGAGTGTACAAAGGCAGATCAACCAAGGATATCGATGGGTATTTCAGAAGCAGCAGGCAATTGCCCTGGTACATGGTGATGCTCAGCGTGATTGGAACACAGGCAAGCGCTGTAACCTTTTTATCTGGTCCGGGTCAGGCTTATACAGACGGTATGAGGTTTGTTCAATATTACTTTGGACTCCCATTGGCGACCATTGTTTTGTGCATCACGTTTGTCCCGATTTTCCATAAACTCAATATTTATACCGCATACGAATTCCTAGAAAAAAGGTTTGACAAAAAAACCAGGACATTCACCTCTTTTTTATTTCTTCTTTCTCGGGCATTATCAACTGGCATCAGTGTGTATGCTCCAGCCATTATTTTATCTTCTGTATTGGACTGGAATATTTACCTCACCAATGTCATCATGGGAGGCATTGTGATTGTATACAGTGTAAGTGGCGGTGCAAGAGCAGTTGCATATACACAGCAATTGCAACTGGCAATCATATTTGCAGGATTGTTTCTAGCTGCTTATTTATTGATCCAAATGATGCCTGAGGGAATGGGATTGTCGGAAGCATTGCGTGTTGGAGACCAATTTGGTAAAATGAATGTAATTACAACCGGAATGACAGAAAATGGTTTCAATTGGAATGATCGGTTCAATATTATCAGCGGAATCATTGGCGGATTTTTTCTCTCGCTTTCTTATTTTGGAACCGACCAGAGTCAGGTGGGTCGATATCTTACCGCAAGTTCCATCAAGCAAAGCAGGATTGGATTGATCATGAATGGGATTATAAAAATACCCATGCAGTTCTTTATATTGTTGGTAGGAGTTTTGGTTTTTGTTTATTATACATACAATCCTTCTCCATTGTATTTCAATGACCTTGCTATCACAAAACTTAAAAAGACAGCATACAAAGAACAGATCATACAATTGGAACAGGCGCATCAGTCGATCAGTGACCAGAAAAAGGTGATTGTAGAAAATAGAGGAGTAGATCATGGCGAAAATATTGCCTCACTACAACAATTGCACAAAGAAGAAGAGCAATTGCGTACTAGGTTAAAAGTGCTGATCAAAGAGTCAGGTATTTTGGTTGAAACGAACGACACCAATTATGTTTTCATTCGTTTTGTAATGGATCATATGCCACATGGACTGATTGGATTGTTGATTGCAGTCATCTTTTTGGCAGCATGGGGAAGTATTGCAGCATCATTGAATGCACTTTCATCTTCCACCCTGATCGATTTTCACAAGCAATTTATCAAAGCAGATACTACCGACGAAGAGGAGTTCAGGTTGTCAAGGATGTATACTTTTTTTTGGGGGATATTTTGTATTGTGTTTGCACAATTTGCAACCAACCTGGGCAGTTTGATTGAAGCTGTCAATATTTTAGGATCCTGGTTTTACGGTGTAATGTTGGGTATATTTCTGGTAGCTTTTTACCTAAAGAGGATAGGAGGGGATGCAGTTTTTTATGCTGCGATTTTGGGGGAACTTTGCGTGCTAGCCATGTATGCCTTTACAGATATAGGTTGGCTATGGTTAAATGTAATTGGTGCTTTGGCTGTTGTTTTATTCAGCTTGGTTATACACCCTTTTAGGAGGAGAAAAATTGCAAATATTTGAGAAGTGCCCGGGGCGGGACTTGAACCCGCACTCGCTTTTTCGGCGAACAGGATTTTAAGTCCTGCGTGTCTACCAATTCCACCACCCGGGCGAAAGAAATACGACTCAAAATAAAAAATTCCATCTTTGGATGGAATTTTTGAGCGGAAGACGAGATTCGAACCCGCGACCCTAACCTTGGCAAGGTTATGCTCTACCAGCTGAGCTACTTCCGCAAGTATAAGAACTTTTGTGGGCTGCAAAAATAACGATTAATGCAATCCGACAAACTATTTTCTTACTTGTATTTTGGAGTGTAGAGTGAACTTTCCTGCACTTCAACCTTTGGTTTTCCTTTGTAATGCTTAGAGTAGAGGCCGTAGCAGCCACCCATTACAAATGCGAGAAATGCAAATAGTTGTACATGAAAAAGAAAGCGAGAGGAAGAAACCCAGTTTCTGCCAAAATCTTTCTGTTCTTCTGGATTTACATGGCTGTGTTGCATAAGTATTATTTGCTCCGCAAAGGTAGCAAAACCCGATAAAATCTGCGTCTTAATTTTTAACAATTTCTGAGAATCGTTTTTTGCCTGATATAAAATAATCCCATACAATGTTACCCTTGTAGATTCCTTTGGGGGATTGTACTCTTTTTTGAGGAAAAATGCTTTGTTTTTTGTCCAGCGATACCCATTTTATAAAACTGAAATGTGCTTTGGCAACGGCAATAAAAAAAGAACTGTTTCCGGACAATAGATTTTTCCAGGCGCTGATAGCGTCGAGTATGAATCGGACTTTAATCACAAACCATTTTTTCCATCCTGTATTGTTTTTAAACAGCATAATCAGGTTGTTCCTGAAATTCAGGTAGGTTTTTTGTGGATTTTCTTTTTGAAGCGTGCCGCCACCTACATGATAAACGATCGATGATGGACATGACATGATTGTATATCCCGCCAGTTGTAGTCTCCAGCACAAATCAATTTCCTCTTGATGTGCAAAAAAGTACGGATCGAGTCCACCTGCCTCCAAAAAACACGACCTCCTGATAAACATTGCTGCCCCTGATGCCCAAAAAATTGCTTCTTCCTTGTCATATTGATGTTGATCCCTTTCCAACTCGTCAAATATTCTTCCTTTGGTGAAAGGATAGCCCAGGCTGTCAATCCAGCCTCCTGCGCCTCCTGCATACTCGAAAAAATCTCTGTTATTATAAGCAAGAATTTTAGGCTGGATGGCAGCTATCTTGTTGTCTCTGGAAAACAATGCTACAACAGGATTGATCCAGTTGGGGTCCACTTCTATATCCGAATTGAGCAAGACCACGATTTCATCATCCACATGTTTCATCGCCTCATTATACCCCCCTGTAAATCCAGTATTCTCTTTCATCTCAATGAGGAAAACACCCGGAAAATTACTTTTCAAATAATTGATGGAGTCATCTGTAGAGCCGTTGTCAGCGACATATATTTTCAATGCCGGGTATGAACTTGCCATCACCGATGGTAAAAATTGTTGAAGAAAATGCCTGCCATTCCAGTTGAGAATGACAACTCCAACAGATGGTGTGGGATTGGTAAGATTCATGTATTTGTCAAAAATAGGCGCTTCTGTATTAAAATAGTTTGTGCGGTTGTTATAATTCGTCAAATTTGTCATCCATCACTGGCATGAACAGATATTCATTTTGGAAACTTGTAATCTTTATCGGTGGCATTGGCATTGTCATCGCTTCCTATTTTTATTCAAATTTTCTGGCGGAAGAAATTTCAAGGAGAGAAGAAAAAACCATGCAAGAATGGGTAGCTGCCCAGAAAATGATTGCGAATGCATACCCTGGAGACGACCTTACCTTGTCGGCTGAAATCATAGCAGAGCAAAAAAATATTCCCGTAATTGAAACAGATGAGAAAGATAGCATCATGAGTTATCTCAATATTGATGCAGATAGAGTGCTGAACAATGATGCTTATCTGAAGGACAGGCTTCAACAATTCAAGGGGAAGGAGAGATACATTACCACCTATTTGTCAGAAGATCGAAAGAAATTCAATCGCTATTATTATGGTGAATCTCTCTTGCTCATGCAAGTGCGGTATTTCCCGATGGTTCAGCTGATGATTGTTGTTGTGTTTTCTATCATCATTCTGACATGGTTGAGCAATCGACACAGGTCAATTCAAAATCAGCTATGGGCCTCACTTGCAAAGGAAACGGCCCATCAGTTGGGAACGCCCATTTCTGCATTGGCGGGATGGAACCTCTTGTTGCAAGAGGGAAAAGCACCCGCCACGGTATTGTCAGAAATGACCAAGGACATCGATCGGTTGAAATTGATTGCAGATCGGTTTGGCATGATTGGCGGAGTGCCCAAAAAATCTGAAACCGACTTGGTCGAACTTGTATTTCATGCGGCAGATTATATGAAAAAAAGAGCATCTGAAAAAATTTCCATTCAGATCATCAACTATCCTGCTCATCCAGTAAAAATTCTTTTGTCTCATGCATTGATAGAATGGGTCATCGAAAATATTCTTAAAAATGCATTGGATGCCATGGATGGCGTAGGCCTGATTACAATTGAAATCATTGAAACTGCTGAAGAAGTGCTGGTTGATATTTCCGATTCAGGCAAAGGGATATCTGCATCCATTCAAAATGAAATTTTTAATCCTGGATTTACTACCAAGAAAAGAGGGTGGGGACTCGGACTCACATTGGCCCGCAGGATTGTACAAGAGTATCACAATGGAAGATTAACAGTTAAAAACTCCGAAATAGGGAAGGGTACTACTTTCAGAATAGCTTTTGTGAAATGAAGTCAATTTGCTTCCTATTTTTTCATAATTTTGCATTCCCCCGCCCAGGTGGCGAAACTGGTAGACGCACTACCTTGAGGTGGTAGCGCTGGAAACGGCGTGCTGGTTCGAATCCAGTCTTGGGCACTAAGCCCCGATCATTTCGGGGTTTTTTTATTTAACTTGAAATGATTCGATGAAAAGGCTTTTTATCATATTTTTTGTTTTTATAACACAATCATTAAGAAGTCAGGATAATATCATCATGAGTCTCCAAAAAGAGTCACAAAAAGCAATTAAGCTCAAGTCTACTCCAGTCCAAAATAAGAAATGGCAAAAAGGCATCCTCTACAACCTGACATTTTCACAAGCATCACTCAGCAATTGGTCGGCAGGGGGCGATAAATTTTCTCTATCAGTCGGATCCATATTGAATATGTATGCAGTTTATAAAAAAGACAAATTTCAATGGGATAACAACTTTGACTTCAACCTTGGATATGTCAATTCAACAAGTCTTGGCAGCAGGAAAAACGACGACAGGTTTGATTTGGTCTCAAAGGTGGGATATGTTGTAAATCCCAAAAGCAATCTCGCGTTCCTCTCAAACCTCCGTTCGGGATTTTTCAAAGGGTATACTTACTCGGGGTCCAAAAGAAATTTTACATCCAATTTCATGTCACCTGGTTACCTGCTGAGCAGTGCCGGTTGGGATTTAAGGCCTAATAAGAACATCTCATTGTTCTTGTCTCCCTTCACAGCTAGGTGGGTATTTGTAACTGATCCTGTTCTTTCAATGAAGGGACTCTATGGCGTGAAACCCGGAGAGAATTCCAATTTTGAACTAGGTGCATTTGCTACCATCAACTACCTCAAGGAAATCAATCCAAATGTGGTTTATAAAACCAAATTGGATTTGTTTTCCAACTACAGAAACAATCCTCAAAACATCGATATCTTCATGACGAACGTATTGAGCATTAAACTTTCAAAAATTTTCAATGTTACATGGGGTGTAGATTTGATTTATGACGACGATGCTCGGTTGTTTGGTCCGAATAAAACATCTCCCGCTCTTCAGTTTAAATCACTCATTGGACTTGGAATACAATTCAAAAAGTAATATAACATGATGTCTCAAGACCCTACTTACTCGATTGCTCCTTTACAAGAAGTGTTGGTAGAGCTGAGAGAGAAATGTCCATGGGACAAAAAACAAACCATTCATACCCTCAGACAACTGACAATTGAAGAATGTTATGAACTGGCTGATGCCATTACCAAAGAGGATTGGAAGGATATAAAGGAAGAATTGGGTGATGTGTTGCTTCATATCTTGTTCTATGCAAAAATTGCCACTGAGCAGGGTAAATTCAATATTGATGATGTGGTTGAGGGGATCAGGCAAAAGCTCATCGCCAGACATCCGCATATTTACGGGGATGTAAAAGTTGAAAATGAAGAAGACGTAAAACGAAACTGGGAAAATCTTAAGCTGAAAGAGGGAAAACAATCTGTCATGGAAGGAGTGCCAAAATCATTGCCTCCAATGGTTCAGGCAATGAGGCTGCAGGAAAAGGCAAAACAGGTGGGATTTGAGTGGGAAAACAAAGAGCAGGTCTGGGAAAAGGTTGAAGAGGAAATGGGTGAGGTCAAAGAGGCGGTTCAATTGCTAGCTGACTCTCAAGTGGAGAAAATTAAAGTAGAAGAGGAAATAGGTGATTTGTTTTTCTCCTTGATCAATTATGCCAGGTTTCTCAATATTGATCCAGACCAGGCATTGTCAAGAACCAATCACAAATTCAAATCGCGTTTTCAGCAAATGGAAACCATTGTAACAGGACAGGGCAAAAAAATGACAGATCTAAACCTGAGAGAGTTGGATGCCATTTGGAACGAGGTTAAAAAAGGCTGATTATTTATAACTGACCAGAAACTGCTCTAATTCTTTTAGGCTATAACTTGACAGGTTGTTGGATGGCAGCAGTCCACCTTTTTGTGAAGCCAATACTCCATATCGAATGTCTTTGTACCCTTCTGTATTGTGTGCGTCGGGATTGATTGATAGGATGGCTCCTTTTTGTTGGGCTAAATGAATCCATTTCCAATCAAGATCCAGTCTCCTTGGATGTGCATTGATTTCAAGTACAACTTTGTTGGCAATGCATGCATCAATGACCTTTTCGTGGTTGATAGGGTAACCAGCACGACTCAGCAAGAGTCTTCCAGTAGGATGTCCAAGTATTCTCGTAGACGGGTGCTCAATAGCCCTGATGATCCTTTGCATTGCTTTTTCTTCACTCATTTTGAGATTGGAATGCACGGAGGCAATGACCAGATCGAATGTACCCAACAAGGTATCTGAATAATCAAGACTTCCGTCATTGAGTATATCACACTCAATACTTTTGAATATTTTAAAAGGACCAAGTTTACTGTTCAGCTCCTCGATGTATTGATGTTGTGCTTTGATCCTTTCTTCCGACAATCCATTTGCATAAAACGCTGATTTGCTGTGATCGCTGATTACGAGGTACTCAAATCCCTGTTGAACACAGGATAGGGCCATTTCTTCGATCGACTGGAGTCCATCGCTCCAATCGCTGTGTGTATGAATGATCCCTCTTATATCTTTTACCTGAATGATGTCTTTGATTCCATTTGTTTTAGCAGTCTTGATCCATTCAGGCTCTTCTCGCAAATAAGGTGGGATATAATTGATGCCAGCTTTTTTGAAGATTTCTTCTTCTGACAACGTGCCAATGAGAGATTCGCTCAATTCAGACACCCATTGTTCAAGAAATGCTTGAGATGCATTGAGTTTAAATTCAGTTGTTGCAAAAATTGAAGTTTCTGTGCTGATGACCTCTATGGGAATTTGCTCAATGCCTTTATAAGTATTTGATTCATCTTGTTGAAAGCCATTCTCCATCAATAGGTTGTTGACAGATGCAGCTGGACAGTCTGTAAGTATTTGCAGTTTTTCCAGTGTTGGCATCTGTCTTTTAAAATCTCCTGTGAAGGTCCAGCGATTTTCTTTGAACCCTTTCTCAAGCATTTGAATCAGATGCAATGCATATTCTTCCAATTCTGCGTATAGAAAATGTCCCTGGTGTCTAAGGTAGAATCCAATCGATTCAGCAACATTCTTCTGTGTTTTTTCTCCAAACCCTTTGTACAGCAGCAATCTGTTTTCATTGCAGGCATAGAGCAATTCACCGATGGACTCAATTCCCATCTCTTTCCAGATGGTGGAAATTTTCTTTGGACCCAGTCCTTTGATTTGCATCATTTCAAGGATGCCTTGGGGGGTTTTGGCAATCAGCTCTTCGAGCACCTTCAGTTTCCCTGTATCTAATATTTCAATGATTTTGCTTGAGGTCGATGCGCCAATTCCCTTGAGTCCGGCTAGTTCCTCCC
>JBEAYH010000196.1:0-5093 GCA_041159435.1 Bacteroidota bacterium
GATCACTTGATCAGGTAAGGCCTTTGAATATGGAAGTCGATGTACTTCCTTCTCCTCACGGTTCTGCATTGTTTACACGTGGTGAAACACAGTCACTCACAACCGTAACATTTGGAACACCACTTGATGAGCTGCTGATTGAAAGTGCTGCAAAATCTGATTACAGCAAATTCATCCTCCACTATAATTTCCCTGCATTCTCAACTGGTGAAGTCAAGCCAATGAGGGGACCAGGCAGAAGGGAAGTGGGACACGGAAATCTTGCCCTGCGTTCTTTGAAACAAATGATGCCAGGTAACGAATATGCTTATACCGTAAGAATAGTTTCTGATATTTTGGAATCAAATGGTTCCTCATCCATGGCAACCGTATGTGCTGGTTCTTTGGCATTGATGGATGCAGGTGTGCCTGTCCCTAAACATGTCAGCGGAGTTGCGATGGGACTCATTACACGTCCAACAGATGGTAAATATTCCATTCTTACTGATATCCTGGGCGATGAAGATCATTTGGGTGACATGGATTTCAAAGTAACAGGAACACGTGATGGAATTTGCGGAATTCAAATGGACATCAAGATCGATGGACTCAGCATGGATACCATGCGTGAAGCTTTGGAACAAGCAAGAAAAGGCAGGTTGCATATTCTTCAAGAAATGTATCAGTGCATCGAGGCGCCAAGAGAAGAAGTGAAGCCTCATGCACCAAGAATGGAAAAATTAATCATCGATAAAGAATTCATCGGTGCTGTGATCGGACCACAAGGAAAGATCATCCAAGAAATTCAACGCGAAACAGGTACAACTGTCAACATCGAAGAAGTTGGCAAATATGGTGAAGTGAGCGTATTCAGTCCGGCGAAAGAAGGACTCGAAAAAGCTGTTGCATGGATCAAGGGCATTGTTGCAATTCCTGAAGTAGGAGAAGAATATGAATCAACAGTAAAATCCATCATGCCATATGGTGCTTTCGTAGAATTCATGCCTGGTAAACAGGGCTTATTGCACATCAGTGAAGTAAGTTGGAAAAGGTTGGAAAACCTGGATGGAATTTTGAACGAAGGAGATGTGGTAAAGGTTAAATTGATTGGAATTGATCACAAAACCGGGAAGTTCAAATTGAGCAGAAAGGTGTTGATTCCAAAACCTGAATTCAAAAAACCAGAAGACGATCAATCATCTTCTGCACAATAAAAAAACAGCCGGTATATTCCGGCTTTTTTTATGCAATACATAGAAATTCATATCAAAGAAATTGACATTGAGAAAAGAGAGTTGATGTTTGCGTCCCTCCCTTCATTCGGATTCAGTCAGTTTGAGGAATTGGATGCAGCCATCAAAGCGTATGCTTCTTCAGCAGATGCAGACATGGAAGGATTGAAGGAATGGATGAAAAGCCATGTACTACATTTTGATGTAGCAATTTTGGAAGAAACCAACTGGAATGCAAGTTGGGAAGCCAATTTTCAACCCGTAGAGATACCAGGAAAAATTTTGGTAAGGGCAGATTTTCATCCCTCCAATGAAAATGTGATCTATGATATCGTCATCACACCCAAAATGAGTTTTGGCACGGGTCACCATGCAACGACCAGAATGATGATGGAGGCCATGTTTGAAATTGATTTCACTGGTAAGAGAGTATTGGATTTTGGAACTGGAACAGGCATACTTGCAATTTTGGCTGAGAAAATGGGAGCATCTGATGTATTGGCAATAGACAATGACCAATGGAGCTATGAAAATGCACTTGAAAACATCCAAAAGAACCATGCCACAAAAGTGACCGTTCAGTTAAAAGATGATCTTCTTGATCTGGATTCTTTTGACATCATCTTGGCCAATATCAATAAAAACGTACTTACAGAGCATGTATTGGATCTAAGGCAGTTGCTCGTATCAAATGGATGCTTAATAATAAGTGGTTTATTATCAACAGATTACGAAGATATACGTTTAAAATATGATCCATTATTTGGATCTAACAATAAACATTTTTCCGAGTCAGGTTGGATTGCCCTCACGTTCAAGCTTTGAGTCCAAAGATTCAACCAGATTTACCAGTTATTATATTTTCATTAATTTTGACCCTCATCAATTTAGCCAAGAGGCATGAACGAAGTTATTCTGATCATTGCGGCCTATTTGATTGGTTCAATTCCTACCTCTGTTATTGTAAGCAAATCACAGTTTAACATTGACATCAGAGATTATGGCAGTGGAAATGCTGGGGCTACCAATACATTCAGGGTTTTAGGCAGCAAATGGGGATCAATTGTGATGTTTTTGGATATCCTGAAAGGGTTTATTGCCGTAAAACTGGCTTTATTGCTTCCTTTTTATGCTCACAATGAGTTCGAAAGAACCAATTTTCAAATTGGACTCGGACTGGCTGCTGTCATTGGACATATTTTTCCCATTTGGGCTGAATTCAGAGGTGGAAAAGGAGTTGCGACCTTGTTTGGACTCATCATTGCTGTTTCACCCTGGACTGCCTTGAGCTGTATAGGTGTTTTTTTACTGGTTTTATACCTAACTCGCTTTGTATCATTGAGTTCAATCCTTGCAAGTATTGCTTTTCCCATCTTTATCTTGATTGTCTTTAATGTCGACAACAACGCATACCGTGTATTCGCCATTGCAGTTGCACTCTTGGTGATCCTTACACACCAAAAAAACATTGGTCGATTGATCTCTGGCAATGAGAATAAAGTCCCGATTTTCAAGAACAGGGACCGCAGAAAAAACTCCAGATAGTCAGTTTTTGCCCTTCATTTTTTGTGGAAAAAGTGTTAATTTAGCTCTCCCAAACCAAATCTGACTGTAGAATGCTCATAAACATTTTTGACAAGCTTCAGCTTTGTGAAGAGAAAAACCTTCTTATTCAGGGAATTCCTTCAACCCTTGAAAAATATTTTACAAAATTATCCTTTGCGAAAAATGTAACCCCTTTGCTGAAAAGTAGGAGAATTGATTTTGCATTGGTTTTTGCAGTCAACTATAATCAATTGTCAGGTATACTTAAAGATGTTATACCAGCACTCAGAGATAAGGGAAAACTTTGGATTGCCTATCCCAAACCAACCTCCAAAATAGTAAGTGATCTGAACAGGGATTTGAATTGGGATTGTCTCCTTTCAAAAGGATTTCAAAAGATAGATGAGGTAGTCATAGACCACGTCTGGGTAGCCATGCGTTTTTGTACCTCTTCGACGGAATTGTCTTGCAACGAAGATGCTATTGGATTGCTCGATATAGATGCTACAGTAAAAGACATGGCAAGGGTAAAATCCACCCGCAGAACAACCAAAGTAGGAACTGCAATCTGATCTTTTATCATTTTTTCAAATCTTTTTACCGATAATCCTTTTTAACACTCGCTTATAAGCAAGTGAAGTGCGTTTCTTTGTTTTTATATTACTTTTGAAAACATAATATAAGTTTATGAGCATTGGATGGATGATTTTTATTTTGGCTGTGATTGGATTGCATGCAGGGTTATTCGGCATGTTTAAAAAAGCGGGTATCGAAGGTTGGAAGGCATTGATACCTGTATACAATACATGGTTGATGGTAAAAAAAATGGACCTGAAAACATATTGGTTCTTTTTTCAACTCATACCCATTGCTGGACAATTTGTGACGATTTGGATTGGCATTAAATTCGTAGAACACTTTGGACGATTTCACCTGATTCATCACGCTGCTACTGTATTGGTGCCTTTCATATACTTTCCTTACTTGGGATTCTCAAAAAATGAAAGGTATGGTGGATCGGCAGTAGTGAAGAACTACAATAAATCAGCTGCCAGAGAATGGGTAGATGCAGCTGTTTTTGCCATTGTTGCTGCAACCATTATCAGAACTTTTGTCTTTGAAGCATATGTAATTCCTACAGGCTCCATGGAAAAAACCTTGCTGGTGAATGATTTTCTGTTTGTCAGCAAAACTTCTTACGGTCCCAGGGTTCCCAATACACCTCTTGCATTTCCCTTCGTCCATCATACATTGCCGTTGAGCACTGCCCAGTCATATTTGGAATGGATCAAACTTCCATATAGACGATTTTTTGCTCAACCTGTCATGCGCAACGATGTTGTAGTGTTCAATTATCCAGTAGGTGATACAGTTATTCGCGAATTCCAGTCAGAAATCAACTATTATGATTATCTAAGAGCCTATGAGTCAAGGGGCGGTACCAGAGATATGTTGTTTGCTGATAGAGGAGATATCATCACAAGACCGGTTGATAAGAGAGAGAATTTCATCAAACGTTGTGTTGCAGTTGCAGGAGATACTTTGAGCATCAAGGATGGCATGGTATATGTCAATGGCAAGATCAATCAATACCCCAAAGATGCTGAAATGCCCTACACAGTTGTATTGGATGGAAAGGGGTTTTTTCCGGAGGAATTTATTTCAGATGAATTGAATATTGACTTGCAAGATCCAGAACAAAGGGACTTTATGCAGTTGGAAGGAATGCAAAATACCTACCGCGTTATTCTCACTGCATCTCAACTTGAAAAAGTAAAATCATTTCCATTTGTAGTATCTTCTATGGTTACACCGGAGTTAAATACAAGTGGTTATGGCAATACATTTCCATATGATACTGCTCATTATAAATGGAGCGAAGATAATTTTGGACCTATTTGGATTCCGAGAAAAGGGGATGCGATTGAATTGAATGAGCAAAATATTGCTGTTTATCAACGTGCCATACAGGTGTATGAAAACAACCAACTTGAAATCAAGGATGGGAAAATTTTCATCAACGGGAATCCCGCTCATTCATATACTTTCAAAATGAATTATTATTGGATGATGGGGGATAACAGACATAATTCACAAGACTCCAGATTTTGGGGATTTGTTCCTGAAGATCACATTGTAGGTAAAGCCTCGCTCATTTGGTTCAGCTGGCAAAACGGGCCCAGATGGAACAGGATCTTTAGATCAATAAAATAATTACCATGTTGAATGCTGCATTTGATATTCATTTTAATAAATACGCTGATGCAGCTGAATTGAGTCAAATTGATCAGCAGGTCATAGGTCAGGCCCGAAAACTTACCTCCAGCGCATATGCTC
>JBEAYH010000197.1:0-3106 GCA_041159435.1 Bacteroidota bacterium
CAAGTCAGATAAAATCTGCAATTTTAGATAAGGCAAAAGCTACATCATCATTAAATGGAAAGACAGCAACTGGAGGAAGATTAGATGTGGGTGGTTTTTAATTTTTAAATAATCTCATTTCCAAAAGCATCCCCTGGGGATGCTTTTGTTTTTATCACTAACTTTCAGGAAATCAAAGTATGAGCTTCATAAAAGAATTCAAACAATTCGCACTTAGGGGGAACCTTGTTGATATTGCTGTAGCATTTGTGATGGGAGGTGCTTTTGGAAAAGTGGTTTCAACATTTACCGAGAAATTGATTGCGCCTTTGATTGGACTCCTGACAGGGGGCACCAATTTTTATGATAAAAAGCTCGTGCTTAAATCAGAAGTGAATGAAGTGGTTGACCCAAGCGGAAAAGTTGTTATCCCGCATGGTGCTGAAGTGGCAATAGAGTGGGGCGCTTTTGTAACAGTGGTAATTGATTTTTTTATCGTGGCATTTGCCATGTTCCTGATCATAAAAGGTATCAATACACTGAAGAAAAAAGAGGCACAGTCCGATGCTGATATCAGCTCAACCGATAAACTGCTGACTGAAATAAGGGATTTACTTAAAAAGTGATCTGACCAAATCTGCGACGACCTTATCAATTGGTAGACTGACAGCATGTTGCCCGAACTCTTCAATGGGAATCATTCTGAATGTTTCGGTTTCACCAGTTTCCTGGTATACTTTCAACTGGTTTTCATCAAAATCAAAGGGTTTTGACCTGAGTGGCGCAACAATCGACTCCAAAGCTTCCACTTTATAGTAAATGGATATGATCTGATGCGAAGGATTGAAGGCTGACATTTGAAAGAAGTCAGTCGTATATAAGTGCTCCTTCACATCTACCTTCAAATTCATTTCCTCCATAAACTCCCTGGCCAAACATTCTCTTGTCCCTTCTCCAAATTCCAAACCCCCACCAGGAAATTTGGTGTAATAATTTCCTCGTATAAATTCATCACTGACCAGCACCTGGTTGTCGTCTGAAATCAAAATACCATAAACCCTGATGTTGAACATGATTAGATTTCTATGGTTCCTGAAAAAACATACTGCGCGGGACCAATCAACCAAATATTGTTGAATTCCTGCTGGCCCACACGGTCAAATTCTATTTGTAAAGATCCTCCCTCCACTTTTACGTCCATCGTTTGATGTCCCATTGTTGTAGAACTGGCCAATGCTGCAGCTGTCGCACCTGTGCCACAACTCAATGTTTCATTTTCTACACCTCTCTCATAAGTGCGGATCTTAATCCCATCAGAGGTCTTTTCAACAAAATTTACATTGATGCCTTCGTTTTTAAATCTCTCATTGTATCGGATGTTCCTTCCGCTCTGATAAACATCAAGCTCTTTCAGCTGTTGCACGTATTGTATGTAATGCGGGGAACCTGTATTCAGAATTTTGTCATGACCAACTTCTTCCATCCCGCTTACATCCTGCATTTTTAATTTTATCAATCCATTGTCAAGCATCATGGCTTCATGGTGACCGTCACTCGCTGTAAATTGGTAAGATTGTTTCACAACTCCTTTGTCGTATGCATATTTCACCAAACACCTTCCGCCATTTCCGCACATGCTTCCCTCGTTTCCATCTGCATTGAAATACCGCATTTTGAAATCAAATCCACTTGCGTTTTCTAGCATCATGAGTCCGTCGCTGCCAATCCCAAATTTTCTGTCACATAAAAATCGAACCTGATCGTTTGTAATTCCTGTATATTTCCCGTCCCTGTTGTCTACCACAACAAAATCATTTCCCGTTCCCTGGTATTTATTAAAATCAATTCTCATTTAAATTCTTTCAAGTGTTGTTCGAATCAGCTTATCCATTGTTGAATCCGCATCAGAAGAAAATTTTCCTGCCAATCTGTTTGCTACGATTGCACTCAATGACAAACATTCGTGTCCCAATAATCTTCCCAATCCATATATCGCAGCTGTTTCCATTTCAAAATTCAATATTCTCTGATTCCCCCAACTGAATGCTGTGAGGTCGTGGTTCAGATTTGGATTTGCGAGCCCTACTCTCAGCACCCTGCCTTGGGGACCGTAAAACCCTGGACAGGTAACGGTGATTCCGCCATGGGCGATGTCAGCAAATGTTGAAATCAATCCAGCATTTCCAGTTGTAGCATAGGGTTGAATATTTGGCGAAAATCTTACTTGTGATTTGAACTGTGACAACAAATCAATTTCATGTTGGTCATCCTGACGCGCATAGTAATGCATGAGGTTGTCGAGTCCAACAGCATGCGTTGAAGCAACAAAACTGTCAACGTCAATATCTTTTTGCAGTGATCCTGAGGTTCCAATGCGGATACACTTCAATCTTTTTTTCTCTTTCTTCTCCGTCCGGGTATCAAAATCAATGTTTGCCAAAGCATCCAATTCATTGAAAACAATATCAATGTTGTCTGGACCAATTCCGGTTGAAACAACACTGATTTTTTGGGATCCGATCCATCCGGTATGGGTAATAAATTCCCTGTGGTTTGACTTGTGTTCTACCCGGTCAAAATATCGACTCACTTTTTCAACCCTGAAAGGATCACCAACAGTTATGATGATGTCTCCCATTTCATCGGGACGTAAATCCAGGTGATAAATGGCGCCACGGTTGTTGATAATCAGTTCTGAAGATGCAATGGGGTTCATGGAACGGGCCCTTTATTAATCCATTCAAAATTAGTACTTTTGCAGCGGTTCAATACGGTTGAATCAACTGGTCCTGTGGCCGAGTGGCTAGGCAGAGCTCTGCAAAAGCTTCTACAGCGGTTCGAATCCGCTCGGGACCTCCAAGCGAAGTAAAACTTCGCTTTTTTCTTATGACCAGATACTCAAAATGGATCAGCTTACTGGCATTTGCTCTTTTGGTAGCCGCATGTTACTTGCCATGGGCATATTATGCAGATGTCGATAAATATTTCAATGGATTTTTTTCTGAAAAAAACATCTACGGCAAACCATATAAATTGCTATTCTTTTTCGCCGGATTCACTACGCTGAGTGCATTTATAAAAAATACATGGCTCAAACGGTCCGCACTGTTGGTGGGAGGACTAAACG
>JBEAYH010000199.1:0-15856 GCA_041159435.1 Bacteroidota bacterium
ATGAACGCACCTGGGCTGATGATATGGAGTGGGCTGCAGCAGAATTGTATATGGCAACCAAGCAAAAAATGTATTTGGATGATGCATTGCGTTATGCAAGTATCATCCATACAACTTCATGGATGGAAATGGATTCAGCTGCGCATTATGAAATGTATCCTTATGTCAATATTGGTCACTATGCATTGTGGAAAGTGAGCGATGCCAAAACCAAATCAACATTGTCGAATTACTACAAGCACAATCTTGAAAATATTTTAAATAAGGCTGCTAAGAATCCTTATGGTGTCGGTCATCTGTTCATATGGTGCTCAAATAATTTAGCAGCAGCTGTTTCAACACAGGTATTGTTGTATGAAAAAATGACGGGAGATCAACGCTTCAGATCACTTTTGCAGGATCATTTGAATTGGTTGCTGGGACTCAATCCTTGGGGCACCAGCATGATTACTGGTATTCCAGAAAAAGGTGAATACCCATTGGATGTGCACATGCCATTTTGGATATTGAATAAACAAGTAGTTGCTGGAAGTTTGGTTGATGGTCCTTTGTGGTCAAGCATTCACGATCGGATGCTTGCCATCAGATTGAACGAACCGGATGAGTTTGCACACCTCCAGCCAGCGCATATTAAATACTGGGATGATTTTGCAGATTATTCTACCAATGAACCAACCATGGATGGGTCGGCTGACTTGATCATGTTGTTTGCACATTTTTATGGCAGGTCTGCAGCAACGAACAAAGCAATAAAAAAATAATTATTTATTGTACCCCAACTGCTTTGAGCTTTTCGATGATATATGATCCAACCCTTTTTCCCTGGTCTTGACCATTTTCAATTGCATCCCTGAAATGAATACCACCGTAGAGTCTGGAGATGGAAGCTTCATTGGCTGCTGCTTTGAAGGAGCTGAATTTTCTGGGGGGTAATTCAAAAATAACTTCTGAATCATCCACAAAGGATATGTTTTCACCAATTAAGTACGAGAGCAATTCTGCGGATGTGCTTGAAATAACAGAGTGACCTGAAGTATATTCTGGGAATGGAGGTGTTTGAAGCAGTGGCTGCCATTTGACGTCAATGAATTTGTTGATGACGGTTTCGGGGCGAACACGGTCCGTTGAATATTTTTCATTCCAACAGATGATGAATGCATCGTATAGTGCAATGGCTTCAATTGACAAGGCTTGTATCATTTTGTAGAATGGGACTTGGTGTTTCAGGGATGCAATGGAAGTGATGTTCATCCAATGGCCTCCTGGACTGATTTTCTTGAAACCAAGACTCATGTGTCCGGATGTTGCAACAACAAACGGGTTGCAATCCCAGAAGGCTGCAATTTCCTTTTGCTCTTGTGTAGGGAACTTTCCCATTTTATACACTTCTTCTGTCAATGCATAGAACTTGCTTCCTTTCAATGTATCAAATGAAATAGGAGGGCGCCCTCTGAACTGATTAGCGGAATCAACTACCATGGTCCGCATTGTTCTCCAATGTGGATCAACTGCATCCATGTAAGCAGGCGGTGTCGGGAACCAATATCCGTCTTTTCTTTTTGGTCTGTATTTTGGGAAAGCGCTCAGTTTGCTATAACCGTCTGCAGCAGCGTATTTCAATATATCAATTGAGACGACTTTCGCACAAGCAGCTGCAGCAGCTATCTCAGCAGCACTGTATTGTAAGGATACTGCCTTCTTTTTTACAGCCTCATAATCAGTTAACATGTCCATGCCTGATGGAAGGATTGCCATACCTGTTTCATAGATTGAAAACAAGGCCGCGAGTGATGGGTCATTGATCGAATTTTTTCCTATGGTACTTGGGAAGTGTCTGATATATGTTGAAGGATGGATGCTTTTGCCACTTGAAGCAATGATGGCATTCGAGCCAATGGTGCAATACATATAGTACCTGCTTGCAATGACAGGTGACACAACATCGTGCATCATGACACTGGACAACGCAAATACAGCTTCTTTTACAAGGGGCTTGAGTTTTTCTTCTCTTGACTGTGCACGGAGATTTTGTATGCTGCATGAAATTGCAGCAACCATTATAATTGATCTAATAAGTATAGGCCTGCAATGCTTGGTCTGATGCGCCCACCAGTAATATTCTTTTGCCATCTACCATCAAAGTTAATGCAGATTTTACATCTCCCTCTATGTTCAGTCCACTCTTTGTCAGATGCATAAATGTTGGGGATGCATCTATATTGAACTTGAATATATTTCCCCGGTTTGCCTGTATGGCTCCCATTTTAAGACGGTTCAATATTTGATTTCCCAGAAGCAAGACCTCATTTGTACCGTCACCATCAAAGTCCTCTTTTACCATTATTTTATTGGGTGCGAATTGTGCTTGAATGGGCAAATTCTTTTGCATAGAAAATTTTCCATCTTGTTGAAAAAACAATCCAGTCTTTTGCTGATTGGCAGTGAGTGTAATTGCTTTTCCAAGATCTTCTTTGCTAAATATATCATTCATGCCGGCAGAAGCATATTGTGCATAATTGAGAAACTTTTTTCTCATGGAGTAGATCTGATCGTTCAGTTCATCTCTGCTTACATAGGGGTATGATTTTCCTTGGATATAGAAATTGAAAAATGGATCGATCGAACCATTTCCATCAAAGTCAGCATAGACAAGTGTACCAGGTTCCTTGTCAGAAAATTTGAAAGGTGTATTTTCTCCAATATTGCCTGCAAGGAGATCAACTTTGCCATCATTGTTAAAATCATCTATGATGAGCGAAGACCAGAGTCCAGCTGGAGAATCAGGGAAATACATATCTGTCGCATCTTCAAATCCCGTGCTCATATTCAAATACACTTTAATGGGCATCCATTCACCTACCAGGATGATATCTGGTTGTTGATCGTTGTTCAAGTCTGTCCATTGTGCATCAGTTACCATGCCAATCATATCAAAAGCTGTTCTCTTGCGGGTAAATTTTCCTGTGCCATCATTGATCAATAAATAAGATTCTGGTGTTACAGGATATCTGCCCGGGATGATTCTGCCTCCAACAAATAGATCCAGATCACCATCTCCATCTACATCTGAAGTTCTCACACATGATTTGGAGGAAGCTGATACAGTTGGAAGTTGATTCGAAGCTTGTATGAAGGATCCTTTTGTATCGTTGATAAAGAGTTCATCCTGAAGAGCAGGTGTATTGGGCATCCAGATAGAATAACCTCCTTTGGCAACATATAAATCCGGCCAGGTATCATTGTTGAAGTCAGCGAAGACAGCAGCAGATACTGCACTTTCTTCTTCATTGACAATTTGCAGGTTGGGGATGGGTTCAAAAATTCCATTTTTCTTTTGCACCCAGATTTTACCAGGAGTTTCAGCATTCCCGCTGATAAAAAGATCATCCAATCCGTCCTTGTTTACATCGCTTTTGGCCATTACTGGACCCGTGTTGGAATACATGGTCAACATCAATGGCTGACGTTTAAAGTCATTTTCATTGAAACTTTTGTGTTGATAGGGAATGGGGGAATTTATTTTTTTGAAAATGGTATGTTGGCTTGTGATGGCTGCTGACGGTTGAGTCTTGGTACTTACACTGTTGAAGCTGAGCACTTGATCAGCCTTGATTTTATAGCTGATCGTTTCCTTTGTTCCACCTGGCCAACTGATTTTTATGGAGTCAATTTGCTCATGATCAGATAAACCAAAATGAAGCTGGGTGCTTGCTGATGAGAGGTAGCCTCTGTTTTGGTTCAATTCTTGCATCTGTGAAAGACCTTTTGTATATACATGAACTTTGGTTCCATTTACGGAAGTCCCTTGATTGTTTTTGATTTGAATTTGAATAAAATGATGCTTGTTTGTGCGACGGGTATTGTTTTGATAGATGAATGCTTCTTCGTTGATATTATTGATAACGATATCCAAGTCACCATCTTTATCAAGGTCTGCCGCTACGGCTGCACTTGAAATAGCAGGCTTCTCAAAACCCCATGCAGCTTGTTCATTGGAAAAACCGAGGTTGTGGTTGTTTCTAAAAATATAATTTGGGATCTTGGTGGAGGGCATTGCTTTGATCAATTCCATCAATTGAACAGGTTCTCTGTCCATTGCTTTTTTTACTTTGTAATCTCCCCAGTATTTTAAAAAATCCTTATTGGTATAATCGCGCAAATAACCATTGGTTATGAAAAGGTCTTTGTAGCCGTCGTTGTCAAAATCAGCGAAGATCGGCGTCCAGCTCCAGTCTGTTTTTGCAATTCCAGCCAGCTGACCAATTTCTGTGAACGTTCCATTTCCATTGTTGAGGTGCAGCATGTTGCGCATATACTGCTTATGAAGACCCTGTTGCTGCATCAATTCAAAAATTTCATAGTTCTCCTGAAGCTGCAGAAGTTTTTGACGCTTGTTGTCTTCCGGCAACATATCCAAAGTGATGATATCAGGCAATCCATCATTGTTAAAGTCTGCAATATCTGTTCCCATGGAGAACTGCGACATATGTGTCAGTGCCTGGTCGGCGATATCTGTAAATCCTTTTTGTTTGCTGTTGATGTACAAATGATCTGGTTCGTTGTAATCGTTGGTAACATATAAATCAGGCCATCCATCAAGGTTGATATCTGCTACTACAATCCCCAATCCGAATGTCAATGCAGATCTGCTGATGCCTACTTTATTGGAAACATCAATGAATTTGCCTCCAATATTTTCAAACATCTTGCATCCTGCATTGATGTCGACTTCATTTCTGTATTTGGCAAATTCAAGGTTGTCAACTTTTTTGGTACTGTGATTCAGTAGAAACATATCCAAGTCACCATCCAGATCATAGTCAAAGAATGCAGCTTGGGTGCTGAAGCTTGGATCATCGAGTCCGTATTCTTTCGCAGCTTCTTTGAACTTCATATTACCCAAATTGATAAAGAGCTCGTTTCTTCTAGTATCTGGTTCACCCTTTCCGGAGTAACATATATATATATCGAGGCGTCCGTCGTTGTTGACATCTGCCATCGTAACGCCTGTTCGCCAATGTCCAGCTCTTCCTTCTATTCCTTTTCCTGCCTGTTGACTGATATCTTTGAATGTGAGATTACCTAGGTTTTTGAAGAGTTTGTTTGGTTTCATGTTGGCGGTAAAAAACAAATCTTCGAGTCCATCATTGTCCAAATCCCCCACTGCAACTCCAGCGCCGTTGAAAAAATATTCATATGCTAATACATTCAATCCTTCAGACTCATTTATTTCATTGGTGAAGTGAACGCCTGTCTTTTTAGGATCCAAGAGTGTAAATAATTTTTCTTGTGCATCGCTGTTTATGCTTGCAAGCAATACAAAAAGGAGTATGATTATAGTTCTATTCATGAGTCGACTGATACAAGAATACAAATCTACACAATAAAAAAGGCGCCTGTGGGGCGCCTTTTTTTATAAGTCAGATAAGGAGGTTATTTTCCGCCGTCCCACCATACTTTGGTCATGAAGTTGTCACCACCCATTCTGTCAACTGCAGCTTTGTAGTTGGCAGGGTTGGAGCTGATTTCATTTTCCCAGTATTTCAAGCGACGAGGAATTTCGTTTGCTTCCCATCTGTTTGGATCTTTCGTAGGAGTGAGGGCAGGGAAACCTGTTCTTCTCCAGTTGCTCCAAGACTCAATATCATTGAGGTAGGTAGCAGCCCAATATTCTTCACCGATCAAACGGAGTTTATCAGCGTTGGAAGCAGCAGCGAATCCACGACCAGTAACGTAAGCGTCAATTTCTGCTTGGGTTCTTGCGAAAGAAGCATCAAAAGCTCTCCAGTTATTGATTGCAGCTTCAACACCATTTTTAAAGTGTGTTGCAGCATCGGATGTGATCCATCCCAATACGGCAGCTTCAGCAGCCATCAACTGAACTTCAGCATATGTCTGAAGGATGTATGGATCTGACCAGTCCATGTATTTCAAGTTCAACATAGAGAAGATCCATCTTGGGGTTGGAGAGGCAGCATAAGCTGCAGCATCTGCTGCAGAAAGTGCCGAAGTAATATTTGTAGCTGTAAATCCGTTGGGCATACCTTTTTGATCTGCAGGAGCAGTTTTCCAGGTTGCAGCAGCATCAGGATTTCCAGTTCCACCAGATACAATCATCAAACGCGGATCGTTGTTGGCAACCATCCAGTCGATGAAAGTCTTGGAAACTTTACAGTCTCTTGAATACTTGTAGGTGTTCCAGTATCCATCATTCAAACCATTGCGGTTGATACCTTGTGGACCTTCAGCAAACCTAATGTGTGCGTTGTCCGCATTGGAAGTGAATGCACCTGAGTTGTATGCTTCAAGGAAAACAGTTTTTGCAGTAGCTGCATCAACCTTGCTCATGCGCAATGCAACACGCATCAACAATGCGTTGGCAAACTTTTTCCATTTTGCAACATCGCCACCATAGATGAAGTCCTGTGCACCCAGATTTCTTGCAGAGGCACTGAATTTATCACGGGCAGCTTTGATGTCACGCACCAAAGCAGCGTATACATCTTTTTGTGACTGGTATTTAGGGAACCAGTTTTCTTCTGCTTCCAGTCCTTTACCAGCTTGATCGTAAGGGATGTCTCCATACATATCTGTCATTCTGTGCATATCGAATGCACGCAACAGAAGGGATGCTGCATAAACGTTTGCCTGAGTGGCATCGCTTGAAGTTTTGTTGATCGCTTGAGAGAACAAGCGAATCACATCCGTGAAGTGACGCTCCATGTAGGCACCGCTGTACTGAGCACTGTAGAAATACTTGTCACCACTGAAATATCCGGCAGTGGATGCAGTATGCTGAATCATGGTTGCAGAATACAGCATGTTTGCACGTGTATTTTCATACTCACCAGCGATACGCAATGTAGCTGTTGAGAATAAATAGGCCTGGTCGATTTCAGAAACTGAGTTTCTGTCGATGTTCAAATCAACGAGATCTTGTTTGTTACAGGAAATCATCATTGAAACAACCAATAACCAGGCAGTTGATTTGTAGAATATATTTTTCATAATCGTATACAATTTATTTGATAATATAATCATCAGAAGTTTACTGCAAGGTTTACACCAAAGCTTCTTGTTTGAGGCATTGCGAAGAATTCAAGTCCCTCGGAATTACCTGCATTAGTATAAGAAGACTCTGGATCGATGTTGGGTACTTTAGACCAAAGCACCAACAAGTTTCTTCCCACCACTGAAAGTGAAGCAGATTCAAATGGAGTCTTCTTCAACATGCTCGCAGGGAATGTGTAACCCAAAGAGAATTGTCTCAACTTTCCAAATGATGCATCATACACCATGTTTTGGGTGATGTTGGAGTAGTTCTGATAGTAGTTATCAATTTTATCAACTGGGATGGTCCAAGTTTGCGCAGCACCAGCAGCTGTTGCACCGCTTACCTTCAAGCTGCCATCACGACCCGTGAGGGTCTCTTGATGCAAACCGAACTGGTATGCGAAGTAGTTGGTACCCGAAACGAGGTGTCCACCTTTTCTGAAATCAATCAAGAAGTCAAGCTTGAAATTCTTATAAGTAAGAATTGAGCTCAATCCACCTGAAATCGGATGACGTGCGGGAGCGATCATTTCATAACCGCTCGTTGCAACAGGGTATCCATCAGCTGTATAAATTGGAGTTCCTTTTGAGTCAGTTGCATGCTTGTAACCTGCAATCATTCCCAAAGGTTGTCCAACAATGTGACGGATTCTCTCGCGACGAACCCTAGATTCTTCGAGGTTGATGAATTGGATGGGCTGACCTGCTGCATTTTTACCCAAGCTCAATACTTCACTTTGGTTGTTTGCATAGATCAATGTTGCCTCCCATTTCAAATCTTTCTTCTGAACGATGGTGGCATTCAACATCAATTCGATACCCTTGTTTGATAATTCACCAATGTTGATCAATGTTGAACCGAATCCAGATGTTGCTGAGATACCGGTTGCAAGGATATCATTGGTTGTATTTCTTTGATAGTATGCAACATCCAATCCAATTCTGTTTTTCAAGAAACGGATGTCGGCACCTATTTCAACTTCAGAAGACAAGTAAGGAACGAGTCCCTGGTTAGGAATAGAGCCGTTGTTGATGGCACCAAGGCTTGCGCCCAAGTGACCCTGTCCAACCAAACCATATGTCAGGTTGAGTGAATATGGATCAGGTGCACCTCCACCCACTTGTGCCCAAGAACCTCTCAGTTTAGCGAAGCTGATGGCTTCTGGAAGTTTGAAGGCATCTGAAGCGATGAAGCTCAAACCTGCAGAAGGATAAACAAGTGTATTGTTGTCTTTGCTGAGTGTAGAGAACTGATCTTGACGAGCAGTTACGTTTGCAAAGAGGTAATTTTTATAACCAATATTTGCCTGAGCAAAAACAGAATTATTACCCAATTCAGAGAAACCGTATCCCAATGAAGGAGCAGCTACGTTTCTAACTGAATGTACAAATGGAACTACGAGGTCGTTTCCACCACCACCTTTGTTTTCTCTTATGCGGCGCATTCTGTTGCCACCCAACAACACATCAACAGACAGATCACCAAAGTTTTTATTTGCTCCGATGAAGAGGTCGAGGTTGTTTTCACGAATGGTAGTAAGTGTTTCGAAGAAATCTCCACGAGGTTTGAAGGCAGTTCCATATCCAGTATAGCTCGCATCATCCCTAGTAAGGAAGTCGGTACCAGCTCTACCTTGGATGTACAACCAATCAAGCAATTGATATTTCAAAGAAGCATTTCCCATGAAACGATCTGTGATATCGTTTCTGTAGAAATTGTACATACCCCAATAAGGATTTGTTTGGAATACGTTTCCTTGATAACGCAATTCATTTCCATCAGCCAAGTCGCCTTTGCCAGTTGCACCCAGTACTGCATCCAATGGAAGTGTATTGGGGAACATGAAAATAGAGAAGTTGCTGTTACCTGGAGAGTCAGACAATCTTGGTCTGTTCTTTGCCCTTTGATTGGTGTATTGTGCAGACACAGCCAAAGTAAGTTTCTTCAATGTGCTGTTTACATTCATATTGAATGTTTGGCGCTTGAAGCTTGCATTGGGCATGATGTCTTTGTTATCCAGATCAGAGAAAGCAAAACGGTAGTTGCCGGTTTGGTTTCCGCCAGACAAAGCAAGTGAGTGGTTGGCAGAAAGACCAGATTGATAGAAATCATTCAAACCAAGTCCGTTGTGAGAATATGGTCTTGATTTTCCATCAAAGTTTGGTGTCTGAGAACCATCCAACTTTCCACCCCAGTGGTTGTTTCCAATGTCCAATGCATCTGAAGCAAGAGCTGGTTTTGAACCATCTCTACCCGGACCGTATTGCTTTTGGAAATCAGTGAAGTCAAGTGCTTTATCGCTTGTGATGTTTGTATTGAAAGAAATACCTACACCTTTGCGTGCCTTACCTGTTTTGGTTGTAATCATCACAACGCCGTTGGCAGCACGTGCACCGTACAATGCAGCTGCAGTATTTCCTTTCAGGATCGAAATGTTTTCAATGTCATCAGGGTTGATGGCAGCCAATCCGTCACCAGCGTCGTTTCCACCCCACATACCAGCTGAACCCAAGTTCGAGCTTTCCATGGGAACACCGTTGATAACATACAAGGGTTGGTCGTTACCCAAGAGTGAAGATCCACCACGAATTACTACGCGTGCAGAACCTGCAGCACCAGTAGCGGGCGTAGAAACATTCACACCTGCAACCTTACCTGAAAGTGCATTGCCGATGTTGGCAGTTCTTGATTCAGTGAAACGATCACCATTGATTTGTGTAACTGAATAACCCAACTGACGCTTGCTCTTTGTCATACCAAATGAGGTAACGACAATTTCTGCGCTGTTGAGTCCTTCTGTTGGAGTGAGGGAAATGGTCACCGATGACTGGTCAGCACCAACAGGAACTTCAGTGGTATTGAAACCAATTGAAGTCACAATCAGTGTTACTGCACCTTTTCCATCGATGCTGAAACTTCCGTCTTCTTTTGCGCTAGCGCCAACGTTGGTTCCCTTCACTGCAATAGATGCACCAGCGATGGGTTCGTTGTTTTTGCCGACGATCTTGCCGACAATCTTTCTGTTTTGTGCAAACAAGGATGTTGCCAGAAACAGAAGAGGAATAATGAAATAACTCTTCATTCTTTTCATAAATAGCAGTTTGTTTGAGGCCTAAATTTATTAATATTTTATATCACAACATCAACTTGTTCAGTTCATTATGAAAGAAATTGAACAAAAAATAATAACCTGGATATTGTTTTATGTGGACCCTATGGAGGGGTGGCTTGCTTGAAATCTAAATTAGTTGCTTATGTAAACTGTTCTTTTTGAAACAATTACATGAATAAGGGTTAAAAAAATAACTTTTAAATTGAATTATTAATAAAAATCAATGATTTCATTAAATTTTGTTATATATAAATAATTTATATATGATTGAGGGCTATACCGTTCCACGCAGGTTAAATGAGTCCAGTCTATTTGATCAAAGGATATTTCGTTTCAAACCAATTCAGGTTGTCTTTTAATCCCTCATAGAAAAAGAAAACTTCTCCTTTGACAGATTGTTTTCTGTTTGCGCTGATCATTTCTGTCATGAACTCGGGACTCGCAAGTCTGCTTCCAATTTTTACCAGCACACCCGAATAGAATGAGACTTTTTTATTTCTGTAGTATCCGACTTGTTCACTCATAACGGCATCATAAGCTGTTATATCGTATCGGTAACATTGGGGAATGACAGCATCTACCCAACCGCTGTCCACCCATGTTGGCCAATCTTGCAAATATTCTGCAAGCGACCATGGATAAGGACTTGGAGAAGATGATATAATGAGTGAAGGCTTTGCAGCTTTCAATTCTGTATAAAATCTTTTCATGAATTTGTTCAATCTGTTTGCTCTCCATTTCACCCAAGCCTGGTCTTTGAAATCTGTTGGAGGAGACTGGTTGTTGTTCTCTGCTTTGTACTGTGCAACAGTAAATGGATCATACCCGGCTGTTGATGGCAGTGCTGGCAAACGGTCATCACCCTGTACACCATCAACGTCATATTTCGCAACGACTTCTTTCACTAGATTGATCATGAAATCCTGTACTTCTGGGTTGAATGCATTCAGCCAATCGAATCCATTTTTTACTACCAGCTTTCCAGCCTGATCCAATGCAGCCCAGTCTGGTCTTGCATTTACAATGGGTCCACCATTGGCGCTGTAAGACGATGAGAATCCATATTCAAACCATGCATGCACTTTGAGTCCCGCTGCATGTCCTGCATCAATCATCTCCTGCAATGGATCTCTTCCGGCAAATTTTTCCAATTGTTTCACACCGGTGATGGCGCCCAAAACATTGCTGGGATAAATTGTTCTTGCATTGTTGTATACAACAATAAAAATTTGGTTGATGCCTGCTTTCTTGCAATTGGCAACCGTCTGTGCAATGTTGTCTTTTGAATCCAACGCAGTGCTTGCAGTTGTGGTAACCCAAACACCCCGCCAAGCATTTGCATCCCATACAGGTGTGATGGGAGCAGGCGTTGGGGTTGTGTTATTATTGTTATTGGTGTTGTTGGTATTGTCAGTTGTTCCGCCATCTGTTTTAGTGCAGGCAAGGATGACTGCAATGGAAAAACAGATGGTAAGTGCTAGAGTGATTTTTCTCATAACTGTATTGTACTTGTATAAAAGTAAAGAAACAAAATAATAGAAGCATGCATGATTTTTTAAATAATCAACTTATCTTTTGCTTTACTCTACATGACCAAGCTGTTAAAAATATTTTTTGCGTGCTTTTTTTTATTTGTATTCCATGTCATCAATGGACAATCAAGACCCAATATTATTCTGTTTTTGGTGGATGACATGGGTTGGCAGGATTGCTCTGTTTCATTCTGGAATCAACAAACTGCCTTGAATCGTTTGTATGAAACTCCCAATCTGGAAAGATTGGCCAAACAGGGGATAAAATTTACCAATGCATATGCCAATCCGGTTTGTACACCTACCCGCATCAGTATCATGACTGGCATGAATGCAGTCCGACACAACGTTACCAATTGGACCAGCGTGCACAAGGATACACCTACTGATCACCCAGATGAGCATTTGATCCCTGCAAAATGGAATTTCAATGGACTGAATCCACTAGTAAACTCTTCCAATGCTGTTCATGCAACTGCACTGCCTTTGTTATTGCAAAATGCCGGATATCAAACCCTCCATGTTGGAAAGGCGCATTTTGCACCATATGGCACACCCGGTTCAAATCCTTTGAGCTTGGGATTTAACGTAAACATTGCAGGAACTGCTGCAGGACATCCGGGAAGTTTTTTAGCTGAAGATTTATACGGAGCAAAATCAGGAGATACATTATGGGCAGTACGCAATCTCAGCAGTCATATAGAACATAAAGATTTTTTAACGGATGCGTTAACCGAAGAGGCAATCCGTACAATTGATCAAAACATTCTTTCAGGTAAACCTTTTTTCTTGTATATGTCACATTACGCAGTGCATATTCCATTGAGCAAGGATCCGCGGTATTATCAAAAATATATTGACAAAGGAATGAGCGATGCAGAGGCCAGGTATGCTGGATTGATTGAAGGAATGGATAAAAGTTTGGGAGACATCATGCAGTATTTGAAAAAAATACAGGCAGATAAAAATACCTATATCATATTTATGTCAGACAACGGTGGACTGAGTCTGGCGCCTCCACGCAATGGAACCAATCATATACAAAATCTGCCTTTGAAAAAAGGCAAAGGCTCCTTGTATGAAGGAGGCATTCGTGTTCCCTTTGTCGTTGCCGGTCCGGGCATACAAGCTGGTCAAATCTCTCATCAATCGATTGTTGCTGAGGATTTGTTTCCAACAATATTACAATGGGCTGGAATCAATCATCCAGATGCAATTCAGAAAATAGATGGGAAAAACTTCAATGCTTCTCTGAAAAATCCCGCAAAAAAAGATGATCGAAAAATTTTATTGTGGCACTATCCTAACAACTGGACCAACATCAATGAACATGGAATATCATGGTGCTCTGCCATGCGACAAGGTAAGTGGAAGCTGATCTATTTTCACAAAGACCAGCAATTGGAATTATATAATCTTGATGAAGATATTCAGGAACAACACAATTTGTCTCAGTCGGTGCCTTCACGCTTGAAGGAAATGGCTGCTTTGATGACTGCTGAAATGAAAAACCGCAATGCAGAGATGCCCGTTGTCAAAAAAACAGGTCGTGCAGTTTTATGGCCTGACCAGGCAATTCAGTTTTTAAAAAAATGATTTGATGAGACAGTTGTGTTTAATGTATTTTTTTCTGTACTTCTTTTCAATGGGATTCTCGCAACCCAAGCGCCCGAATATCATCCTCATTCTAGCTGATGATTTGGGTTATGGAGATCTTAGCATATTAGGTGCAAAAGACATACGCACGCCAAATATTGATTTTATTGCACGAAATGGTATGCAATTTAAAAATGCATATGCCAATTCAACTGTCTGTTCTCCAACCCGTGCGTCATTATTAACTGGTAGATATCCAGATATGGTAGGAGTTCCAGGTGTAATTAGACAAGATCCGAAAGACAACTGGGGTTACTTAAAGCATGATATTGAACTTTTACCTGCATTGCTGAAAAAGCATGGATATAAAACAGCCATGATAGGTAAATGGCACTTGGGGTACAGTCTGCCCAATCTTCCTAATTCAAGAGGATTTGATTATTTCAAAGGATTCTTGGGGGATATGATGGACGATTACTACACACATCGCAGAGGGGGTATCAATTGGATGAGATTGAATGAACTTGAAATAGATCCGCCAGGGCACGCTACTGATTTATTTACCCAATGGGGCATTGATTATTTACAAGAACAAGACAATAGTAGTTCTCCTTTTTTTCTTTTTCTTTCATACAATGCACCCCATTTCCCAATTCAACCACCTCAAGAATCATTGCAAAATGTATTGAGCAGATTTCCGGGAATTGATGAAAAGAGGCAAAGGAATATTGCATTGGTTGAGCATCTTGACGCTTCTGTTGGGAAGATACTCGTAAATCTTAAGAAGAACAATCAACTCGAGAATACTGTCATATTTTTTACCTCAGATAATGGAGGGTCACTGCCACATGCACAAAGCAACGGTCTCTTAAATGGTGGTAAGCAAGATATGTTAGAGGGAGGTATCAAAGTTCCTCTTTTTGTTCATTGGGGTAAGATGATACCCAAGGGAAGTGTGTCTGAACGATTGACAATGAGCATGGATATATTTCCTACTGTTTGTAGAATTGCAGGCATTGATCAAAGCTTTGAAGTCGACGGCGAAAGTTTTTTTAAAACGCTACAAGGTGAAAAATTGGCGGATGAACGTACAGTTTTTTGGGTAAGAAAGGAAGGCGGCATGTATAATGGCCAGTCTTATTATGCCGCGAGGAAAGGACCATTTAAGTTGCTTCAAAACAATGCAGACGAAAAATTCAAGCTTTATGATATTCAAAAAGATCCATTTGAAAAAAATCCACTGGATACAAATTTCCTCGTTTATAAAGAATTGAAGAAAGCATTGTTGAAGCATATTTTGCAATCAACAAAAATGCAAAATTTCAAGTGGGATCAGGGATCCATTGTAAGAGGTGATAGCTCTAGGAAGACAATAGCCTTGGTTTTTACAGGGGATGAATATTTTGAAGGATTGAAAACCATCATTGCAGCACTTGCAGATGCCAATATCAAAGGCAGTTTCTTTTTTACAGGAAGGCTGTACAGGAATCAGGAAGTGAGAGATGTAATTATGCAATTGAAATCAACCGGACATTATTTGGGTCCGCATTCTGATATGCATCTCTTGTACAACGATTGGACCAATCGCAATCATTTATTGCTTACAAAAGATTCTCTGGTCAATGATTTAAAACAGAATTATCGATCCATGCAGGCATTGGGTATTGATGAGCAACAACTTTATTTTATTCCTCCATTTGAGTGGTGGAATGATTCAGTTGCAACATGGTGTAAGCAGTTGAATGTCCAATTGATCAATTTTACTCCAGGAACGGGAACCAATGCAGACTATACATATCCTGAAATGGGTTCTTCATACCGCAGTTCTGAAAAGCTTCTCGAGAGATTGTATGGGTTTGAAAAAGAACATTCACTGAATGGAGCCATGGTACTGGTTCACATCGGAACAGATCCAAGAAGAAAAGATAAATTTTATGATCAACTTCCTGAGATGATTCAATATTTTCGTTTGAAAGGATATGACTTTGTACGGGTGGATGAATTGCTAAAGAGATGATTTGTTTTTTTCAAGCCAAGACACTTTTTGTTCTGGCATATGATCTTTACATAGAATATCCTTATACAGATCAGGCCGTCTTGCTTTCATATATCTGTATCCTCCTGCAAGAGTAAGTTTTTCCGGGGTAATATTGGCTATAACAAAACTATCATCAAATCCTTGGCACTCTGAAATTATATCCCCAAATGGGTCAATGATCATTGAACAACCGTTTTTGAGTTGGTCGTCATCCATACCAATTGGATTGGAGAAAACAACATATGCGGCATTGTCATATGCCCTGGATGGGAGCCACTTTATCAACCAATCTCTACCTTTCATTCCATTGAACTCAATGCGAAGGGATGTTGGATCAATCTGTCTGTTCTCCCATAATGCTGGATCAACAAACCCTGCACCAGGTCGGGTGGAAGGTGTGCACATGGTGACATGCGGCATAAAAATAATATCTGCTCCTAGCAACTTTGTTGCTCTTACATTTTCTATGATGTTGTTATCATAACAAATCAAAATACCACATTTCCATCCCAAAATTTCAAATA
>JBEAYH010000002.1:0-7223 GCA_041159435.1 Bacteroidota bacterium
CCCTTGTTTTGCATAGAGAACGAAGCATCTTCAATCCCATCTGCCACTATTTTATTTCTCACCTTGATATCTAAAACATAAAATGAATTGCGGTTTTCATCAACAGCTTTGTTCAAACGCAAGTTCTTCATTGCAGGCTCAGCTTCAATGAGCATTCGTAGCTTTTCAATGTGATCATCCGGACAGCTGATTTGCGCATTGATGCCTTCATGTGCAATGTAAATTCTGCCCAGCACAGACAGCTTGCTCATTTCAGTATACCATACAGTTCTGAATGAAGCGGGGTCTTCTATATGAAAATAGCAATAGAAAGAAATAGTAGTTCTTGGAGTTGTGTCTTGCAGCGCTCTTAGCTTGAGCTCTTTCCTCGAAACACGGTTGTGCAGTGTAGCCATAAAATGATTTTAATTCTTTGAAACAGAACCCTGGTTGCATGCCAGGCAAAATCTAAACACCGCAAAGATAGAGAATAAGGAGAAGTTGCTACTTTTTGAATAGAATGGCAAGTGCTCGACCAGTGAATGCAGCTGCGCCGGCACTGATACCACCAATCAGAGAGGTTGTCAGCACCAAAAGCATGGGATCGCTTTTTTTGATCACAAGCACAGCAACCCTCTTTGCCAAAATATGGTCATTTGCAGCGCTGATAAAAAATGCAAACAATCCCCACAAAAGAGCGACACCCAAGAAAACGGACAAGAAGCTCATAAATCGTTTTTGAGGAATGAAAAACCCAATCGATAGCCCCACGACCATTACTGACCACCATGGAAGAAATAAACCAAAAGCATAAGATAGTAAAGCGCTTATAATGACTGATGCAAAAAATTTCATAATTGATAAATTTAAGGAACAGGATTAAAACTCATTTTCCATTTCACCTGATCTGCATTGGTATCTTCTTTGTGCATGTAAAACAATGTATAATACTCTCCTCTTGCCCAGGTATCAATGAAATTATCATAGAACTTACTCCCTGGATTTCCACTCTGACCACCGGGATAAACAGCAAATGCATGAATGGGCTGGGTCATTTCAATAACCATTCTCCAACTCGGTCCATGATCGTGCTGTGTTGCATTCACAATGCCATTCCCACCACCATTCATGATCCCAGTTCTTGCAAAAGGCAATGTACTGGTCTTCAGCAAATGATAAACAGTGGTATTTTTAAATTTGGCCCATTCCAATTTATCTTCTTTCGCCAATTCATTTAAATGTACAGCTGCTTTTTTCAAGGCATTTGTTACCTGTATTGCAATGTTTTCTTGCTGGGGCGTATTCCTGTCATCTATGAACCGGAATGCCGAATCTCTTGTCAACGCTTCCAGCAAAACGAATTTCTCAGGACGAACCAATGCATGATTGGATTGCTGAAGATCATCCATGAAAATATTATTGTACAGTGAATCCCACCAAGCATGGAAGGCTGTAACTCCTTTTTCACCTGGATTGTTTTGAAGATTCCAGCTCTCAACGATTTGAAGATAATTGGATTCATTGGCATTTAATTGGTCACGCTGGACATACTTGGAGAGCAATGGTCTGGCCAACTCTGCAAAAACATTGTAGTTGTCATTTTGCAAAGACTTCATATCATCTGGCGTGATATTTTGCATTGCTTCAAGTCTTTTGTTGATGGTAATTGCCCTGTATACTTCATAGCTGCCCGGAATAAAATAGGGATAGGTAGAATCAGCAGGACGCTGATTGGCACTGCTTACATACCCACTTGCTGGATTCACGGAATGTGGATTTTCTTCCAATGGGATAAATCCTTTCCACATATAGCTGCTGTCAAATCCGGGCATCACAAATAAACCCTGACCTTTCCATCTCAATGGAAATGTTGCCTGTTGCCACAATGCAATGTCTCCACTGTGTGAAGCAAAAATCATGTTTTGTCCAGGTACATTGAAATAACCAATGGCATGATGGTAGTCTTCATAATTTTTTGCCCTGTTCAAAAGCAACCACATCTTCAGGATATTTGAAGTATCGTGCGCAACCCATCTCAATGCATAAGCCTTTTCTGCAGTGAGGTCATTGTTATAACTTTTATCGTACATGACAGGCCCAAACAAAGTGTATGCCACCGTATCCAGCACATCTTTTGAACCCTTCACTTTGATTTTTTCAATTCTTTGCTCAGCGTTTTTCCACTCACCGTTGAACCAATAGGATGATTTAGATTCATCTTTGAATTTAATCTCATAATAATCCTTCACATCTCTTCCGGCATTTGTAAAACCAAAAGCAATGCTGTCATTGAAACCAATTACCACTCCTGGCAATCCCGGAAAAGAAACACCATAAGAATTAAACTGCTTGGTATGCAGCTGTATTTCAAACCAAATAGATGGCAAGGTCAATGAAAGATGTGGATCATTGCTTAGGATGGGCTTACCACTTTGGGTCTTGCTGCCTGCAACAGCCCAGTTATTGCTTCCATTGGAGGGATTTGGTTTGAAATCCTGTGCAATGTGAATGGTATCATTTCTTTTGAAATAAACAGAGTCAACTCCAGATGGAGGCAGGATTTCAGCAATGGGTTTTGTATAGGGGGTCCCCTTTGCAATTACAGGATACAATGAATCTGCCATTTCAGGATAGAGCAGCTGAAAATTTTCTTCTCCCAATATTTGCAATGCATGGGTATATTCAAAATCCTTGTCATAACCTGCCAAAGTATAGGTCATTTGCTTTGTAAACAAGGCAGATTTGAGATTGCTCCACTTTTCCGGAAGGTATCCAAGCAACTTGTACTCAATTGGAAGTTCCGCTTTGTTGAGGGTTGATATGTATGCGTTGACACCATTGGTGTAAGCATCCAATGCAGCCTTGGTGGAATCATCTTTTTCCATGGCTGACAAAGCATTCTCTGCTGCATATACCATTCCCATTCTTCGCTGATTTCTGTCGAATTGAACAGCCTTGTCTCCAACAAATTCACTCAGCCGTCCAGCCGCTGCAAATGTTTGAAATTCCATCTGCCACAAACGAAATTTAGCATGCAGAAACCCCTGTACAAAATAGGCATCGTTTTCATCCTCAGCAAAAATGTGAGGCACCAAACGATCATCCAAATAAACATCCACCTTCCCATTCAGGTTTTTCAGATTCAGGTTTTCTGAAAAATCATGGTCAACTGATTCTGCATTTTGCCAAATTCCTTCCTGAACGCTTAAAAATTCACCCAATGGAATCGGCAAAACTTCCCTTGTTCCAAGTACAAATACCAAAGCTGCATTGATCAATAGGCTGATGGCGAAAATGAAATATTTCATATGAAAAGTAGAATGGTTTAAAGTTAGTCAAAATATTTTGACGCATGTAATTTTCAACATGAGGAAGTCCTGTATAATTTTGCTTCATGGAAAACAAAGAGACCAATGTAGACGTAAAAAGCATCCTCCGACTTCAGCTTCCAACGGACCCCAGATGGGTTGATCTTGCAGCCATCTCATTGGAAGACATACTGTCTGATCATGCATACTGTGAGCTAAAGGCTGCAACCAGTTGCATATCACTTATTCAACTCTATCCAGATAAAAAAGAATTGGTGGAAGCATTGTCACCTGTTGTTACGGAAGAATGGGGACATTTCAGGCAGGTATTGCAGGAAATGAAGAAAAGAGGATTGTCTCTGGGAAAACAGAGAAAAGATGCATATGTAAATGGGTTGATTGAATTTCAGAAAAAAGGTGGGTCGCATGAGGACAGACTGCTAGACAAATTGCTTTTTTGTGGTTTGATAGAAGCCAGGAGCTGTGAGCGTTTCAAGAGATTGAGCGAGGGACTCTCAGATGAGTACCTTAGAAACTTTTATCGAAAGTTCATGGAAAGTGAAGCCGGACATTATACCCTGTTCATTCAATTGGCTGATAGGTTTACCGAAAAGAAAAAAGTTCGTGAAAGGTGGTTTGAATGGCTGGCGCATGAAAAAGAAGTTCTCAAGCAAATTGAACTGCGAGGTGACAGAATACACTAGGAAAAAAAGGAGATTTCTTCACTGAAGTTGATATGAGGAAACCTTTGTGAAAGTTCAACCGCCTTCTCCAGGTATTTATGTCTAAATTTTACATGCTCAGATGAATGGGGATGAAGGGGTCGATGTTTCATTGCCTGTTGCAGTTGTGCAATTTCCTTCATTGCCTCCTGGGTTTTTCCATCGATGCATGCATGAACAAATTTATCCCATACATACTGAGTGGCCAGATAATTAGGATGCACCATGTCTTCTGCATAAAACCTGTAATCCCTTAAATCATCAATGATCAATTCATATGATGGAAAATAATAAACAGATGGTTCTGATTGGCAAATCAGATCAATTGCATGCAACAAAACAGCTTTGCTTCGGTTGTTTTCAATGAATCCATCACGAAGATGACGCACTGGACTCACTGTCAATACAACCTTGATGTCCTGATTGATGGTTTTCAATTTTTGCAATGACGCAAAGAAAAGATCAACGATTGCAGCTGGGTCTAATAAAGTTCTTTTGAACTGTTCAGATGGAATTTTATGACAGTTGGCTACTACGCGTTCATCCTGAAATCTGTATACAAAAGCAGATCCCATGGTTATAAACATCCAATTGGTATGTTGGAGAAATATTTTCCCCTTCTGCATTTGCTCATTCATGGTCTGCGTTGCAGTCTGACGGCTTTCGTGACTGAATTGTGAATGGAAGTCCCAATGATGCCACAAACCCTGATCGAAAAACAACTCTTCTTCTTCGATATGCTTCCCATCAACATACCTGTCAATCGAATTGAAAATACTGATGGGATTAAAAAGGATTCCATGTGGATTCTGCAGCACGTCAAACTTGTGCGTGTGAAATCGGTCGTGCATGTGAGTGGTAAAACAAGAACCCATTAAAAATATCCGATCACCGTACCCTATTTTTTGATCAAAAACAGGTGGACTAAAATCCATATGAAAATCAATCCCCATATCAGTTTATCAATTTCATTCTTTGCTTAGATGCTTCGAAAAGGATGATGCCCGTTGCAATTCCCACGTTGAAAGAATCAAAATCACCTTGCATAGGTATGGTAAACTTTACGTCCACTGCTTTACTGATATAAGCCTGAATCCCTTTGTCTTCGCTTCCCATGACAATACAGGAAGGTTTTTCAAAATCTACTTGCATGAGAGTTTTATTGGATTTCATTTCTGCACTGCACACCTGTATGCCATTCAAATGAAGGGAATCTACCGCTTTTAACAATGACGAAACCCTCGACACCATGATTTTTTGCAAGGCTCCTGCAGATGACTTCATAGCTTCTTCATTGAATGCACCTATTCCCTTGTCAGGAATAATCAGGCATTGTGCACCGCAACACAAAGCAGTCCTGGCAATGGCCCCAATGTTTCGAACATCTGTGATGCCATCCAACATTACAAAAAGTGGAATTTCGCCTTTTGAAACCACATGATCAATCACATCTTGCAGCTCGTGGTACTGAATGATGCTGTTGATGGCAATCACTCCCTGGTGATTGGATCTTGTGATGTAATTCAGTTTTTCAACAGGAACAACATTGATGGGAATTTGAAGTTTCTGTGCAAGCGTTCTGATTTCATCAATGATTTCACCTCCAGTATTTTTTTGGATGAAAATTCTCTCCAATTGCTGTCCGTCACGTAGCGCCTCAACAACAGGTTGTCTGCCTATGATATTGGTGGATTTTCGCATTATTTGATTTTTGACAGCGACATCAATTTTATTTTAAAGATAGCCGCAATGGTAATTGCATCTGTAATTTCTTTTCTTTCAATCATTTTGATTGCTTCGTCAATATGATAACGATGGATGGTGAAACGTTCTGTTTCCTCTGGTTCAGGAATCCCCTCAGTGAGATGTTCAGCCAGGTATACAATTGATCTTTCATCAGAAACTGAATTGGATAAATGCATGTCAAGTATTTCAGTCCAATGACTTGCCGACATTCCTGTTTCCTCTTTTAATTCTTTTTTTGCTGTTTCCAGCGGGTTGATATGGAGCGGTCCTCCACCTTCAGGAATTTCCACGCTGTAGCTGTTGAGAACATACCTAAACTGTCTTACAAAGTAAATATTTCCATCCTGATCCATTGGCACAATCCCGATAGCCAAATTTTTAAAATGCACTTTGCCATAGATACCTGGATTTCCTGCAGGATTGATAACCTGATCTTCCGTTACACAAATCCATGGATTGTCGTATTTGACTTCTCCACTGATTTTTTGCCATTCCATTTGTATCGACATACCTAAAAATAATTAAACCCTCCAATATGGAGGGTTTAATATTATGAATTGAGATTTATTTATTTGATGCCAAAAGCAGCTTTGACTTTGGGAACAAAATCAAGTTTTTCCCAAGTAAACAATTCCACTTCGACTGTTTTCTTTCCGCCACCTGGGAGATCAAATGATTTTTTAACTACTTCATTTTTTCTGCCCATGTGTCCGTAAGCCGCTGTTTCCTGGTAGATAGGATTGCGAAGTTTCAGCCTTGTTTCAATAGCATATGGACGCATATCAAACAATGATTCCACCTTTTTGGCAATCTGGCCATCGGTCATGTTGACTTTTGCGGTTCCATAGGTATCAACAAAAATACCCATGGGCTTTGCTACGCCAATGGCATAAGAAACCTGAACGAGCATTTCGTCAGCCACACCCGCAGCTACCATGTTTTTCGCAATGTGACGCGCTGCATATGCAGCACTTCTGTCCACTTTAGAAGGATCTTTACCGCTGAATGCTCCTCCACCATGTGCACCCTTTCCACCGTAGGTATCAACAATGATTTTTCTTCCTGTCAAACCTGTATCACCGTGAGGTCCGCCAATTACAAACTTACCTGTGGGGTTGATGTGATAGGTGATCTTTTCGTTGAATAATTTTTGTACGTCTTTCTTGCACTTTGATTTTACACGTGGAATGACAATGTTGATCACATCCTTTTTGATTTGATCAAGCATTTGCTTATCATTCTTTGAAAAATCATCGTGTTGAGTAGAGACAACCACAGCATCGATGCGCATTGGTCTATCGTTGTCATCGTATTCAATGGTAACCTGGCTCTTGGCATCAGGTCGTAAATACGGCATCTTGCTGTTTTTTTCTCTGCGAATGGCAGCAAGCTCAATCAATATTTTATGTGCGAGATCCAGTGCAAGCGGCATGTAGTTCTCTGTTTCGTTGGTTGCATACCCAAACAT
>JBEAYH010000038.1:0-3487 GCA_041159435.1 Bacteroidota bacterium
ATATTAATTAAATATATTTAAACATGAAACTTTACAAAAAAGGTGGGAAGGTTTTTATTGAACATGATGGATTGTTTTATGTATCTGAAATGGACTGGGATACGCTCGTTGATCACCAGCATTTATACCAGCATTTGGTGAAACAGCTTTCAGGTTTCCAAAAAACTCAATCAATGGATGTTGAGGGTGATTGGGATGCTCCCGTTGGCTCACAAGAGTTATGGGCGGCCGGAGTCACTTATTTGCGCAGCAAGGAGGCGAGGGAAAAAGAATCTGCACAGAGTGGAGGAGGAAGTTTTTATGATAAAGTATATGATGCAAAAAGACCCGAGCTTTTTTTTAAATCACTTTCCCATCGTCTCGCTGGCAACAATTCAATTGTGCATATCCGCCGCGATTCAAACTGGGACGTTCCTGAGCCTGAATTGACATTGTTTGTTTCAAGTGCCGGTACAATTGAGGGCTATACCGTTGGAAATGATATGAGTTCCCGAAGCATCGAAGGTGAGAATCCACTTTATCTCGCGCAGGCAAAAGTATACGACCGATGTGCAGCCTTGGGGCCCTGTCTCTTGGTGCCAGAAAATGCAATTGATATACAATCTCTCATTCACTTGAAAATATTCAGGGACAACCAATTGGTTTTTGAAGGAGAAACTTCTTTATCAAAAATGAAACGTTCGCTCCAAGAACTGGCCGACTTCCTTTTTCTGGAAACAACATTTTCGAAGGGGGTCATGCTGATGACAGGAACAGGAATCGTTCCGCCGGATGATTTTACATTGCAGGTAAAGGATCGTGTTGAAATTTCAATCGATCATATCGGAACATTGATCAATCATGTACAAAAAATCAATCGATGAAAAAATACTTTGCTCTAGGGAGTTTATTGTTGTTTTCAGTTTTTTCAATTGCACAACCTGCGCCGAAACCATTTGGTGCAGTTCCAGCACCAAGGCAACTCAAATGGCATGAGACAGATGTGTATGGGTTGATACATTTCACGCCCACTACTTTTGAAAACAAAGAATGGGGTTATGGTGATGCAGATCCGAAAATTTTTAATCCAACACAGTTTGATGCAGAGAAAATTGTTGCTGCTTTGAAAGCCGGCGGACTCAAAGCTGTCATTCTTGTTGCCAAACACCATGATGGATTTGCACTCTGGCCTACCAAAACAACCAATTATAATATCTCACTTTCTCCTTTCAGAAATGGCAAAGGAGATATGGTGAAAGAATTTGAGCAGGCATGCAGAAAATTCAATATGAAGTTTGGCGTTTATTGCTCGCCATGGGATAGAAACAATGCCCAGTACGGTACAGACGCATATGTTGAAATTTACAGAAACCAATTGCGTGAGCTGTACTCTAATTACGGTGAACTTTTTATGTCATGGCATGACGGTGCCAATGGGGGAGATGGTTACTACGGAGGAGCCAAAACCACCAAAAAAATTGACCGCAGTACTTACTATGGATGGGATACCACCTGGGCCATCACCAGAAAAATGCAACCCCATGCAAATATTTTCAGCGACATCGGATGGGATGTGCGTTGGGTTGGGAATGAACGAGGATTTGCTGCTGAAACATCCTGGGCTACTTTTACACCCGTGCCTGCTGAAGGGGAGAGTAAAACAGTGCCTGGACAATTGGACGACAAACAAAATCCATTTGGTACCAGAAATGGAAACAATTGGGTGCCCGCAGAATGTGACGTTCCATTGAGAAAAGGGTGGTTCTATCATCCAGAAGAAAAAGACAAAGTAAAAAAGCCAGAACAGTTGTTTGATTTGTATTTAAAAAGTGTGGGAAGGGGCGGAGCATTGGATTTGGGTATTGCGCCCAATACATTGGGACTCCTATCTGATGAGGATATTGCATCTCTAAAGGGTTTTGGAAGGTTGGTCAGCGAATCATTTAAAAATAATTTGGCAACAACAGCAAGCATTGTTTCAAAAGAAACGAGAGGAAAGAATTTTGCTACAAAAAATTTGACAGATGACAATACCAATACTTACTGGGCCTCGCGCGATGAAGAACATCATCCATCCATCGAATTTTCTTGGAAAGAGCCGGTGCTTTTTGATTTGATTCGTTTGCGTGAATTTATACCATTGGGACAAAGAGTTGAATCTCTTCAGGTAGAAATACATGACGGGAAACAATGGAATAAAATTGCTGAAGCAACTTCGATCGGAGCAGCAAGGATTATTTATTTAGAAAGTCCTGTGAAAACAAATAAAGCAAGGATCATGATAAATGCATCTCCAGTTTGTGTAACTTTTAGTGAGATTGGGTTCTATAAAAAATCAACTCTTTAAATCAATAAACTTGTCATTATGAAAATTCTACTTTCTCTGCTCTGTTCATTGCTGCTATTGACGGCAGATGCACAAAAAAATTATCTCAACGAATCAAAGCAGGAGCGGGATCAGCGAATGGACTGGTGGCGTGATGCTACATTTGGGATGTTCATTCATTGGGGCGCATATGCAGTTCCTGCAGGATCCTACAATGGCAAAGAATATGGAAGAATTGGCGAATGGATCATGCACAGTGCCAATATTCCAATTCCTGAATACGAAAAGTTTGTAAAAGAATTCAATCCTGTTCAGTTCAATGCAAAAGAATGGGTAAACATTGCCAAAAAAGCAGGCATCAAATACATCGTCATCACTTCTAAGCACCACGATGGTTTTTGCATTTGGGACAGCAAGGTTACAGATTATGATATCATGGATGCATCGCCTTTCAAGAGAGATATTTTAAAAGAACTATCTGATGCATGCAAAGAAGCCGGTATTAAAATGTGTTTCTATCATTCCATCATGGATTGGCACCAACCGGATGCAGAGAGCAAAAAGGATTATACCCATCAACATTCAGCTAATCCAAATTTTGCAAAATACAGGGAAGAGTATCTGAAGCCGCAATTGAAAGAGTTGATTCAAAAATATGACCCAGCTGTATTGTGGTTTGATGGCGAGTGGATTCCAGAGTGGACCGAAGACCAGGGGAAAGACCTGTATAATTATTTAAGAAGTCTGAAGCCTGATCTCATCATCAACAACCGTGTTGGAAAAGGCCGGGCAGGCATGCAGGGTATGAATAAGTACCAGGATGCGGCAGGTGATTTCGGTACACCCGAGCAGGAAATTTTGGAGGGAACTTCAGACAAAGATTGGGAGAGTTGTATGACCATGAATGATACATGGGGGTTTAAGAAAAATGACAACAATTGGAAATCGAGTGAAACGCTGATTCATAATTTGATTGACATCGCTGCAAAAGGTGGAAATTATTTATTGAACGTGGGTCCAACTGCAGAGGGCTTGATTCCAGCAGCATCGGTTGACAGGTTGACAGACATGGGAAATTGGTTGAACATCAATGGGGAGGCTATTTACGCAACGAAAAGTTTAAAAAAATACAAGGAAGGAGACTTTGTGAAGTATACTGTTAGCAAGGATGATAAATTTATC
>JBEAYH010000045.1:0-6514 GCA_041159435.1 Bacteroidota bacterium
AATTGATGATGAATGCAAAGCCATTTATCACAGCAAAGATGCTGTTTGTATTTTTCTTTTCAATACCCGTGAACTGCGCAATGCATTTGTTGAAGAAACAAAAGGAATGATGAAGGCAGAAAGAATGGGTGTATATGAGCAATATCAAAATAAAATTCAATGAGGCATTTAGAACAATCTTTGTATGATTTATCTACTTATATAGAATATGCTGATCAATCAAACAATTCGGTATCAAGCGTAAATGTTGGCTGGCACATTGAACACGCGCTACTGGTGATCATAAAAATTATTGCAACCGTATGCAAGTCAGACGCCAATCAATACAAATGGAAATTCAATTTTTCAAGAACTATTGCATTCACTTTATACAGATTCCCAAGAGGAATAGGGAAAGCACCTGATATCGTAAAACCAAGCCAAAAAGATAAAACAGATTTTCAAGCATTGTTTTCAGAAGCAAGACTTTCCGTGGAGGCCTTAAAAAAAGTCGCCCATCATCAATTTTTTCTCCATCCGATTTTTGGGAACCTCAACAGGAAAAATACATTTACCATGCTAGATATCCATACCAAACACCACATCGCCATCATCAAAGATATCATCGCAAGTAAGAATTAAAACAATTGGACAGTGGCCTATCAAAAGATTCCAACCGAATGGCTGAGTAAGATTTTTTACATGTTCGCTCCTTGTATTTCTCTCCATACAACAATTGTCCAATGAACTGCATCCTGCAATCCTCATGCATTTCCCTTTAATTTTGTTGAGATTTTTCTATTTAAAAAAGAGATTTTTCTCAACAATAAGGCCTAAAAGCTCTTGCAGAAGGCTTTTAGGCCTCATAATTTTAGGTATTGATATGAACAACAAGGAAGCGTTCATAAAAAAGTTAGGGCAAAACGTAAGAGAAAAAAGATTGCAGCGAAAATTGACAGTAGAGAAACTGTCAATGGAAGCTGGAATGCCATACTCCCAAATCAGCAGATTAGAACTTGGGAAACGCAACCCGACTGCTTACACCTTATACCTGATTTCAAATTGCCTTGAATGCAACCCTTCTGAATTTTTTGAGGGGATGTATGGAAATAGAAATAACACCGAACAACAATATGATGGCATTCAATAATTCTCTCACTCCTACTGAATGCAGTTTATTTTGATGCTCCCCCCTCAACTTATTAAGGCTAACCAATAGAAACACCACATATATAGCTCATCATCGAATGAGCTATATGTGCATAAAAAAGGGTGCTAAAAGCACCCCTGGGTCATAGAATAAGGACTCTGATTAGTAGCTATTTTAGGTTGAAAATGGATAAGCGTAGAGAAATCAAAATTGATGTTTTTAAATGTCAATAAAGATTTACAGTAAAATAATGTATTCATAAAACAACATAAATTATTCCGATAATTCTAAAACAAAAACCATGAATAACCTAGGAGGTCAAATTAAAAATGTAAGAGAGTTCAAAAACCTGACGCAGAAATATGTTGCAACAAGATTAGGTATGAGCCAAAGTAAGTTCGCAAGAATTGAAAATGGAGCAATCCATGTTACAGATGAATTGCTAATATCCATATCTGAAATATTGGAGACAAATAGTTTTTCTATTCAACAGTTTGATAAAAAAGTTTTTCGTGATTTGAGTATAAAAGAAGAATACAAACCAGACCTGCAATTGATCATTGAATTTTTTATACAATTGAAAGATCTACACAATGAGGAGATCATTTTATTACAAAAGAAAATCAAATTGATTGAATCGATACAAAATTGACAATTGTGTTAAACGCTTCTTCAGATAACATAGCAGCACCATTGAATGAAGTGCTACATGACAAAAGGAGCAATCATCCTGATTGTAGATATACTATCGATTTTTTAAAAAATTTAAAAAAGTTCTTTCCGCACTGATATAAATACCCTGTTGAGCCATGCGATAAAGATCACCAGCAAGCTGAAAACGATAGCCCAGGTTCACCTTGGTATTGCTGTTGAAGATAAATTGCAAGGCAGGAGCCATGTCCACAAAAGAATATTTTCTATCCAACCCATTGCCTCCTATCAATTCAACATAAATATTGAAGTTGGTTTGCTTGTAGCTTGAATAATTTTTAGGATACAACAAATATCCGCCCGATAATATATAATTGAACGCCTGGTATCCAAATCTACGCGGACCGCCATATTTCAACCAACGCTCTTCATCCAACACCTGGTGGATTCCAAGATTGGCAGAAAGAGCCAGCTTATTTGTCAATTGTGTAAAAATCAATCCCGTCTGAAATGCAGTCTGATCTCCATCTGTTGTGAGTTCATCATATTGTAAATTATTTCTGCTCAAGACACCCTTTACATAGGCTGCTGCACGGAAATGCCGATGGACATCATCGACAGAAACAAAACGATATTTTGCATAAAGGGATACTGATTCGAATTTTAATGCAAGATCAGGATACATCGTATACATATTGCTGAATGTAAGCGATGGCCGAATCATGAGTTTTTTGCTCAGGCCAATCGATGACTCCAGCATTTGCCGGGTTGTAGTAAACTCATGCAGCAGGTGCTTTTCTCTGATCCACTTCCCGCCGTATTTCAATGACAATGACTTTGCAGGTACGTTGGAAGCAGGATCACTGTATACATAAAGTTCTTGTGAAAAACCTCTGTTATAAATGGCCATTGTCAGAACGACAATGGCCAGTATTTGAATGTGTTTCATTTGTTACAAAATTGTTGCATGAAAAACATGTGTTGATGATTCTTTCCCATTGGGTAACTTACAATCCTCTTGTTGAGGTGTTTGATAACAGGCCTCTTTGACTCCAGCAATTTTCTTCTTGTAGTCTTTGGCTGTGAGATACTCCTTATCAATGATATTGATATTGATTAACCCGTCATATGTTGCACGTTTGATCTGAACAAAATGATAAGTAAACTTCCCGATTGTAAGAAATCCACTGTTCTCAATTTGTTGTTTGTTGGCTTCAAACCGCAGAACCAATTTGGAGACTGAAAATCCTGCATCTTCTACTTTCTTACGAAGTGCGGATGGATCAACATCCATGTTGGACTTGAATATCAGTTCAAATGAAGATGCATTGAGATCTGTATCAACTGACTCAACAAAAGGAAGACTGCTTAAATTGGTATAGATTGATTTCGCACAGAGTGCGCAGGTCAGTCCACTTGCCTGTAAACTGGCGGATTTCATTTGAGCGCCGGCTGCTGAAATCCCCAATACCCATATCAAGCAAATAAGTATGCGCTTTTTCATGGTATAGTTTTTTAGGATTTACAGCAATCTTTCCCTTTCTCGCATTTTCCTTCTTTACAGCAAGATTTATCTTTTTCACAATTCCCCTCTTTGCAACAATCTTTTTTATCTGTGGAAGCTGCGATGGATTTGCGCTCATATTGGCAACAACCATGAAGTTTTTTATACACTTCATCAGGCGCTGTAAAGTCCTGTGTATCATATCCTGCATTGGCAATGGATTCCTGAATTTTAGCCAAGTCGGTTTTATTTGACTTATAAGAAACTGCCAGCATCTTGGTTTCTTCGCTCCAGCTAGCTTTTGATGCACCAGCTTTCAATGCAGCACTCTCTATTACTTTTTTACACATGCCGCAGTTGCCCCAAACTTTGATTCCTTCGGCTTTCTGGGCAAAGAGATTCATTGAAAAAGAAATAAATAATATAGAGAGTATGAATGTCATACGGGTTTTCATAACAAATAATTTTAAGCATTAAATATGTAAGAGAATCTAAAAAATGAATTTTACCGCCGATGATTAATCAGCACATATGGTAAAATCAAATTCTGAAAACGCAGTTAAGCATATAGATCGGTGGGGAAGCGTCTACTACTTGTGTATCTGAATAATAAGTGGAATGATTTTTCGAAAATGCAGGCCGAACGAAATGATCTAATCGAACAGGAATTTCAGCAATTGAACTAAATGATAGAGCATAGGGTGCTGTGAAAGCACCATTGTCAATTTTGAGTACTTGAGGAACATCATGGCAACATCCCATGTCTTTCATTCCACACTTGGGACATTGATCCGTATAATCATTTTCTACTATGCTCACCCCCGCATAATCGCCCATGCAGAAATGTGTATTCAACACTACCCCTGAACTGGCAGTAGTGTAAATCAACAGTAAGCATATGGATAAAATCCTCTTCACCATGCAAACTTACAAGGAAATTGATGTAAAGAAATAGTCGGAGGATAAATTATCTCTTTTTAACAAGATTTTTATCTCTTTAGTGGATCTATTGATAAAATAATTATAATCATGTTGCTGTATTATAATTATTATTCATTTTGACAGCAGGCCTAAATAGCTTAGCCTTCATGAAAAGGCAGAATATTATTCATTTTACCGAGCTCAACATCAATCGCATTCAGGCACTGACTGATGCAGTTTTTGCAATAGTCATTACCATTCTTTCACTTGCATTGGTGGTACCTCCTGGCGAGAATGAGCACAATCTCAAATCATTCATGCTAGAACAAATTATTCCTAAGCTATTTATATTCTTTCTGGGTTTCATAGTAGTAGGTGCATTTTGGGTAGACACACACTTCAATCACCATCACATGGTCAAGACAAATATTTTTAGCATATGGCTAAATATCTTCTTTTTGATGTTTGTATGTCTGATACCTTTTTCTTCAGGATTCCTGGCAAATTATCTTTATACAACCATCAGTGTCATTGTATACAGCGTCAACTTGATTTTTGTTAGTGTTTTACACCTGGCGATGTTGGTGTATGCTTGGAAAAATAAATTTATAGACCCGAGTGTTGATAAAGTGCTTTACCACAATATGTGCTGGCGCATCATTCTTCCTACCATCATATATATTCTTATTATACCATTGGCTTTTATGAAAGAAAGTTGGGTAGTTTATTTGTTTATTGCACCACTATTTTTTCAGATACTATTTGGAAGGGCAAACAGGCCCTACCAACAATAATTGCCTTCTTCATATCATAAAACTACATCTCTAGGGTTTATTTTTCACCTTCTGGTTGTATTATTGCCTCTGCGACAGTGAAATGTCGTACAAATGACATGTTGCTGACACTAATTTTCTAAATTTCTAATATCATATTTGCAAAATGGAATTTGGTGATAGATTAAAGGAGATACGGACAGGTTTGAACTATTCTCAAACAGACCTCGCCGAAAAAACTGGTTTAACGCTTAGAACAATTCAAAGAATTGAGAACAATGAGGTTAAACCAAGTCTTCACTCAATAAAGTAATTAGTGAAGCATTGGAAATTGCTTCATCTGAATTCATCAATAAGTCTGACGCCAAACCATATGAATTTAATTTCACCATTAAAATCACAGATATGAATCAATTTCTCAGCGACCTGAAAATACTGGTCAAAAATCATTGGAAAGTAATTGTATTGATTATTGCAGCCGTATGGCTTTTATCAAATTATGCAGATATAAAATCTGGCATCCTGGATGGTTGGAGCGGTAAATAAGCCCTAAAATTCAGGAGACGGCCTATTTAGGTAAAAATTGTAAAATGTAGATGGCCCCTACGCTTTGCCCACTTGACTTTTAAAGTGTAAACGGCAAAGCAAGCATTTGAAGGTAAATCCCAAAATCGTGCAGATTTCACTGGCTCAAGAATTTTTATATTTCTGAGTGTAAGCGCTACAATTATTGTAAATTAATCATCTAAAAAACAAAAAATGAAAAGATTAGCATGGATGATGCTTGCATCGCTGCCACTATGGGGATTTACACAACAATCTGATTATTTGATATCTTCTTATTTAACACAGGGACCGAAAGCCCCCAATACACATTATATCGGTGAAGCCTGGTTAAATGGCGTTCTGCAGGGAGATGGAGAATTTAGTTATAATATTACCAAAGCTACTTTTAAAGCAAACTCAACACTTGACTGGCATAAACATGGATCTGTTCAAGTGCTCATCATTGTTGATGGTGAGGGATATTATCAGGAAAAAGGCAAAGAACCCGTCATCATGAAAAAGGGTGATATCATCAAATGCAGCAAAGACACAGAACACTGGCATGCATCCTCAAAAGAAAAGGATGTTACCTATCTAGCTATTTACGGTGGAGCACAACCAACAGTATGGACCGATAAACTTTCACAAGCATATTATGATGGCATAGCAGAGAAATTAAAAGGCAAATAAAAGTCGACGAATAACAAAAGAGATGATAGCTAAAAATTTGCTGAGTAAGACAGGATTGGTGTTGAGTTTTTTTTTGAGCTCATGTGTTTCAAATAATTTACATAAAATCACTGACCCAATCATTATTCAACAACAAGGGAGTTTTGAAGCAGGGGGCAGTATTATTAAAAATCCCGGTGTATTTGATCCTATCAAACATGGAGCTTTCAATCCCTCCAACCAAGCTTCAGAAGGACAAACACTTCACGGTGACCATGCCTATGTATTTTATCAAATCCCTGCAAAGCCTCGTAAACTTCC
>JBEAYH010000110.1:0-4627 GCA_041159435.1 Bacteroidota bacterium
TTCCTACCACTAACCCTTGAAATAGCAGCCCGTAAACTATGGTAAGATTCAATTCGATTTTGGGAGCGTGTGTCATCGATGAGTATTTTGGGATCTAGAATGCATTTCAAGGTATAGATACTTTGAATGAGATTGTTATATTCAAAAACAGCTGCCCGTGTCTTATTATGGGGTGACAGAGAACAAAGCTTTTTGATCAAAATACCCTGGCTGATTTCTTTTGACCCAAGGCTTGCAATAATTCTCTCAAAATTGTCTTTTTCATCACTAATAAGCTGTCGGTTAAGTTGCCTCACAGGCTGCACCAAAAAATCTTTGTAGTGGCTTGGATCTTTTGGACAAAAGATATTTTTCATTTCCTTTTTAAGATTTGAAAACCGGGGTCTAATCTCACCACCAAACCAATTAAAAATTGCAAAGTTTGCTTTGTTAATAATGTGCATATCGCCAGTGATGATTATTGGATTGATAAGGGATGTATTTCTATACCAAATATCAAATGAAAAATTGCTTTCATGCTCGTGTGCCCCAATGATTTCAGACTGTATGGGAATGTGATTTGACAATAATGTATAAGCAACGACACCTCGGCCTTTCTTATAATATTTACGCGAATAGCGTGCTTTGGCCGTTGGCGTTATTGTTTCATATTTCTGCCCGTCCAGGCTTCCATAGAGTCCACTCGTATCAAATGTATAATGTGGAAAAATACTCAAGCGGGCTGTGGCATTAGCAATGTCATCGTTGGCTTTTTTAAGCGTTGCAAGCCTCATATGCTGTTCATAAGTTGTTTCGAGGGTTCTGTAAGAAATATCGCTTGTTTGGGCCATTTTGTAATTTCCGATTCCAAAGGCTTGCGATAGTATTACAGCGATTAATTGATCATCATCTGTTTTTTGTTTGCTGTAACGAGGTTTCAATGGGGTCAGGGCTGACAAAAAACCGCATTCTTCGTTGACAAATCGCAAGACATCAACAATATCGTGAACGGGGAATTTATCAAACAGGATTTGATCGTCTCCTTTGTCTTTTTTGGCTCTTGGCTTAGTCCATACGACCTCTTTTTTCCGGCGGTCGTACTTAAAATGCTTGAGTTTCCCTTTTTTTAATTTATGATCGAATTGCATGAGTAGATCATGGTGTTCTTTGAAAAGTGAATCCAGATGTTCCTCAAAAGGTATTTTGAGCCATGGAATATTAAGCGTGGCAAGAATGGGTTCTTTTTTGTCCGCAGGGGTAAGTTCATGATAGAAAGTTCTATGGCGAACACTATCTTCGATATGGATAGCCCCTGTTTGCATTTGCTCGGCAATCTGCCGATAGACCAGAATCTCGTATCGGCTAGCATTGATGGTTTCTTTTCCCTCTTTGTCGGTTTCCATCAAATACAAGGCCATGCGTTTTGAAATAAAAGCGCGGGGAAATTTATCGACAGGTTGTTGAAGAAGGGATTGACCTTTAAGGAATACCCCCTTCATCCATTGGATAACCTCTAACAGAGGATTATTGGGCAACAGGCTTGAAAACTCAATATTGGCACAAAGGGAGCGTAGATGGCATTTGTAGCGTGCCGCTGCGTTTTCTCGCTCTTTCCATTGGTTTTCCATTTTACGCTGAGGCTTTTTGATCATCTTTTCGCCGACGGTGCGAATCGACTCTTTAGGGAGAATTTTAAATGCTTTTTTACGGGTATCGCCGAGCGTTAGGGAATCACTCAGGTTATCATCTGTGTATATCAGGAGAAGGTGACCTATTTGTTTATCAACTTTCTCCTCGTCAGGGATTAGAGCTGCCTTTTCTTTAATTTCTTTTTCAATTTTTTTGACCTGGAAATCAAATGCATCCGCCAAAGTATCGTTAACAAGCTGGTACCTTTTGAGGACATAGCACAGCAGATAAAGATAGGTTTGTTCCTTGTTATTAAACCTGTCTAACTCATAAATGGAGTAATGGTTTGCAAGGCTTGCATAATGGCTAATGTTTTGCTGGGAAAGATTAAGGTGTGGGACCACCGTTTTGGCAATTTGGTATAATTGCTTTAGGATATTGTGTTTCCGGCATTCAAGGGCCATCATTGATAGGCCAAAATTCTTCGCATCTTGTTTGATAGAAGCTAACTCTGATAAGGTTTTGTCGTTTTCCAAAAGTTGATCCAGGCTTTTCCTGTGGGATTTTGTTAAGCGGTTTTCCAGCTGTAGTTTAAGGCGGTTCCTTTCTTGAGAAAGGACGTCACTGACAATATCTTGAAGCACCGTATACCTTGGACGTACAATTTTTTTATTTTTTAGAAAAGATAACAATTCATTCGCAAGGAAATTTGGTGAGATATCACGCCTTGCAAGCATTTTAGCGTGATCGTTTAGCTCTGGTAAAAATTCATTAGACCAAAGCCTGTAGTCAAATAACTGGCAAATTTCTTGTTGTTGAAAATAGTACTCATGTTTTGTAATGGAAAAAACAGATAAATCATGATTTTGGAAATATCGTGTAAGGATAAAGTTAATATCATGCTGAGAAATATTATGGAGGGAGAATTTGAAAAAAGTGTTTTTGGCTTTGAAGTAGCCTATTTGTAGAGCATGGTAAACTTTGTTGCATAGAGAGGAGCAGCTTTCAATCAGCTTCCACTCTTGTGGTTCAAACTTGAAGTATTTGTGACGCTGTGCCTGGTCAAAATCTGGCAATCCATAGAATGCAAATTCTTCGATGTTAGAGAGGATGGCAAGCCTTTTATTTTTGTTGTTCATTAATGTGGCCTTTTTTGAAGGTATTACGTGTCACGTGGAAGAGCTCTGAAAAAAGAAACTGAACTTTTAGGATGAGTTAATAAAAGGTCCCTTTTCTTTACCAGCGGCTTGATAAAATTTTTTGAACGTGTTCATTGGTTTTTCAAGGTAAAGAAACATTGGCAATAATTCAATGTTAAGTTTATAATTGATCGAAGGACTTTTTTAACCACAAGAATCTTCCCAGAGGGATGAAATGAAAATCGGATATGCACGTGTCTCAACTTTGGAACAAAATTTGGATTTGCAGACAGATGCTTTGAAAAAAGATGGGTGTGAAAAAATTATATCTGATCGTATCAGTGGATCTGTCGCAGAGAGAAATGGCCTCATAAAACTCAAAGAAGATCTTCGTAAGGGAGATACACTTATTGTTTGGCGCCTTGATCGATTGGGACGCTCCTTAAAGGATCTCATTAAATGGATGGAGTGGCTTGATGAAAATGGGATCGGCTTTAGAAGTATTCAGGAGTCCATTGATACAAGTACCTCAACCGGAAAATTGATCTTTCATATTTTTGGAGCCTTATCAGAGTTTGAAAAAAATTTGATTCACGAACGGTCCCGTGCAGGCTTGGAAGCGGCGCGTGTAAGGGGCCGTCAAGGTGGCAGACCTAAAAAGCTTAATCAAAACAAACACCAACTCGTTGTAGACCTATACAAAGGCAAGAAGCATTCCATCAAACAAATCTGCGAGATGGTAGGGATTTCTAAACCAACCCTATATAAATATGTGAATGCCCATTAGCTGATAATCTTAAAAAAACAGTAGATAACATATAATTTTGAAATATTATTTGATGATCAAGATCAAAACATAAAATAAACCCTATGTTGATGGTTATTGCTCCTGAAAATATAAAATAAAGAAATTTCTATGAAATTAAAATTTGTATTTAATATTTAACATATCAAGAATAATTTGGCATGGAAGCCTTCTGATGATTTATTTTATACTATTTCGGAAATTTCGGGGTTTTGGGGTTAGAAGGCCGAATAGCTTATATTCCTACTTAAGACCGCGTAGACAAGCGTTGTTTCCTCAGATATTTTCTTACTTGACTCGCTCAATTAGACAAACGTCGCACTACATACTCGTTAGCAGGTTTGTTGTATCATCGATACTGTCCAGAAGAATGTACACAAGACCTCTTCAAATTGATGATTGCACACTAATAAAAATAATAAGAATAGAGGTGAAATGAATCAACATCTATATCATTTCTCTCTTATTCAACATGCATTTTGTCAAAACCTGATAAACCGACTGTTCTTCTTGAGCAAAGATGTTCTCATGATGGCAATTAAGGGTTACAAATTCTAATTTAGATTTATCAGCAATAATTTTATCAACATTGTTGTAGGGCAGAGATTTGATATGGTGTGCCATTTCTATGAAAGGTGTAGGCATTATGTTGATAGCCTTGAATAAAATTATTCTGGTTTTCTTCAAAGTGGAGGATAAATTTTGTTGAGAGATTTTATCTTCAATATCTATCAAAGATATTCTCCTTTTTATGTAAGACTCATCATATCCTTGAGAAAACATCCGTTCCTTGAGTTTCCATATGTTTTTTTCCATATCCTTTTTGTAATTGTTGTTTAGTTGTATTAAGTCATCATCTAATATGATTGTATCAAGTAAATAAACATTGATTTTTGCACATCCTCTTTTCTCTAAAATAGAAGCTATTTCTAGACTAATTAATCCACCCATGGACCAGCCAAGCAAATGATATGTTTTTTGAGATGTATTTGTCATTATATTGTCAATATGGGATAAATAATAATTAGCTAATGTATGGAGATTATCCATCTGAAATTCATGGTACAAATTATAT
>JBEAYH010000144.1:0-20761 GCA_041159435.1 Bacteroidota bacterium
CAGTTTACGCATCCTTACTGGAATGGGTTTCATGCGTATGACCTGATATTCCCACTCTTCATGTTTGTATCCGGGATTTCAAGCGTTTACTCCATAGACAAATCCCTACAAGATGGAGTTGGTAAAAATCAATTGCTGTTGAAAGTGATCAAAAGAGGATTGATCCTCTTTATCCTGGGCTTGATCTACAACAATGGATTAATGATCAGACAACTTACTGATTTCAGAATCATGAGTGTATTGGGAAGAATTGGAATTGGATATACCCTTTCATGTATCATTTATTTGTATGCAGGAAAAAAATATCAAACAATCTGGTTTGGAGGATTGCTGATTGGGTACTGGCTCATCTTAAAATTCACAGCGGCCCCAGGATTTCCAATGGGAGATTTGACCGAGGAAGGAAACTTTGCATCGTATTTTGACAGAACCATTCTTCCAGGAAAACTTTCCCGCGGCATCCATGATACAGTTGGACTCTTCAACAATATTGCCGCAATTGCCACTTCGCTTGCGGGAATTTTAACAGGGGCCTACTTGAAAAATGCTGCATCGAATGAAAATACAAAAGTAAAAACCATGCTGGCAGCCGGATGTATCTCATTGGCACTTGCGCTTGTTTGGAATATTGATTTTCCCATCAATAAAAACATGTGGTCCAGCTCCTTCGTTTTGTATACTACAGGATGGAACTTGCTTTTGTTCACAGTTTTTTATTACATCATCGATGTAAAACAACTGCGCAACTGGGCATTCTTTTTCAAAGTAATTGGCATGAACTCCATTTTGATTTATATGTCGGGTAAATTCATTCAGTGGAGTTATACGAACAAGGGAATTTTTCAATGGTTGTCCGACCTGATGGGAGATCCATACAATGCTGTTGCACTGGCCATCACGGGACTTACCATCAAATGGTTTTTCCTTAAATTTCTCTACGACAAAAAAATATTCCTTAAAATATAAATGTACTTCTGATGAAGATTGAGATTTTTGAAGATGCAGCTGAACTTGGAAAAGCTGCCGGAAAACGCGCTGCTGTTCAAATAAAAGAAACCATTTACAGCAAGGGCGAAGCCAATATCATTCTGGCTACGGGAACAAGTCAGTTCCCGGTATTACAAATACTAACTGATGATGCATCGATCGATTGGGGGAAGGTGAATATGTTTCACCTCGACGAATACATAGGTATTCCCATTTCACACAAAGCAAGTTTCAGAAAATATTTGACTGAAAGATTTCTTGATCGTGTGAGTGCCCTGAAAAGTTATCACTTGATCAACGGTGAAAATGATCCGTATGCGGAATGCAAGAGATTAAATGCATTGATCAGTCAGGTTCAGATTGATCTGGCACTGGTTGGAATTGGAGAAAATGGTCACCTGGCTTTCAATGATCCCCCGGCAGATTTTGAAACAACCGAACCCTACATCGTAGTTGACCTGGATGAAGCATGCAGGAAACAACAGTGGGGTGAAGGTTGGTTTGCAACTTTGGAAGATGTTCCCAAAAAAGCGATCAGCATGTCGATACAACAAATCATCCAATCGAAAGAAATCATATGCTCTGTTCCTGAAGAGAGAAAAGCGACTGCTGTAAGCAATTGCCTGAATGGAGCTGTATCCTATTTGCACCCTGCTAGCATATTGCAAAACCATCCCAACTGTACCATTTTTCTGGATAAGCATTCTGCCTCACAGTTAAAAAAATAAAAATGTCTACAAACAATCTTTCAAAAAAAGATACGGCGATTTCCATTCTGATCATTGGAATACTATTTTTCATTTTTGGATTTGTTACCTGGGTCAATTCGATTCTGATTCCCTATTTTAAAATAGCATGTGAACTGAATCACTTTGAATCATACTTGGTAACATTTGCTTTCTACATCTCTTATTTTGTGATGTCTGTCCCCTCAAGCTATCTCTTAAAAAACGTTGGATTCAAAAAAGGGATGATGACAGGATTTTTCCTGATGTCTACAGGTGCATTCATTTTTATTCCGGCGGCATTCGGAAGAACCTATGAGCTTTTTTTATTGGGACTCTTTACGATCGGCGTCGGATTAGCAATTCTACAAACAGCAGCAAATCCTTATATCACTATTCTTGGTCCAAAGGAAAGCGCAGCCCAACGCATCAGCATCATGGGTATTTTTAACAAAGGTGCTGGTATCATTGCCCCACTCCTCTTTGCAGCTGTTGTATTGAAAGCAACTGATACTGATTTGTTTGCACAACTCAATAGCATGAACGCATCACAAAAAGCACCCCTGCTAGATGAATTGATCAGAAGAGTAATCAAACCATATGCAGTTGTGGGGACTGTCTTGTTTTGCTTGGGACTCTTGGTGAGATTTTCTCCTCTTCCAGAAATAGATACAGAAAAAGAAAGCGATGAAACTGCTCATGCCAATGCAGAGAAAAAAACAATTTTTGAATTCCCTCATCTGATACTTGGTGCTGTTGCAATTTTTTTGCATGTCGGAGCACAAATTATTTCTGTAGATACCATCATCAACTATGGACTTTCAATGAATATGCCATTGCTTGAAGCAAAATCTTTTCCAGCCTATGTATTGACAGCAACCATCATAGGATACATCATCGGCATTGCCACCATTCCAAGATATATCAGACAAGTCAATGCATTGAGAATTTGCACAGGATTGGGATTGGTACTGACTTTCCTGATCACACTCACTACTCAACAGGTTCATTTCCTTGGACACACTGCTTCGATCTCCATTTGGTTTGTTGTACTCCTTGGATTGGCCAATTCATTGGTTTGGGCCTCGATCTGGCCATTGGCATTGGACGGATTGGGAAGATTTACAAAATTGGGTGCATCCCTGTTGATCATGGGACTGAGCGGGAATGCATTGGTTCCGCTTATTTACGGATCAATTGCCGACAACGTGGGTGTGCAACAGGCATATTGGATACTTTTGCCCTGCTATGCATATCTCTTTTTTTATGCGATAAAAGGGCATACAATCAGAAAATGGAAGCTGTAAAAAATAAATTTAAAATTTCGAATGCCAACATCATTACTGAGAATACAATTATTCCCAATGGAACGATTTTGGTAGAAGATGGAAAAATTCTTGGGACTGAAAGTTCATCTGTAGCGTCTTCTGATTTTGAAGATATCAATGCAAATGAATTATTTCTTGCACCTGGATTCATAGATATACATGTGCATGGAGGAGGTGGATTTGATTTCATGGATGAATCAGAAAATGCTTTTCTAGGTGTAGCAGCAACCCATGCCAGGTTTGGAACAACCTCCATGCTTGCAACCACACTTACTGCTGACAAAGAAGGCATTTTAAGAACACTCGACATTTACAACAATGTTCATGATAAGGAAAACAAGGGTGCAAAATTTCTAGGCATCCATCTGGAAGGTCCCTATTTCTCAATGAATCAAAGAGGTGCCCAAGATCCCAAATATATCCGTGATCCAGATCCAAATGAATACATGGAAATACTGGAAAGATGCCCGCATATCAAAAGATGGAGCATCGCACCGGAGAAAAAAGGTGCAATTGAATTGGGAAAAATATTGAATAAAAGAGGCATCATTCCCTCCATGGCGCATACAGATGCTGTATACGATGAAGCCAAGCTTGCATACCAAAATGGATATTCATTGCTTACACATTTTTATTCAGCCATGTCTGGTGTTGTCAGAAAAAATGCCAAGCGGTATGCCGGAGTCATTGAAGCGGGATATTTGCACGATGACCTGGATGTTGAAATCATAGCAGATGGAATTCATCTACCTGAAGCACTCTTAAAACTGATTGTTAAAATAAAAGGGGTGGATCACATAGCGCTGATTACAGATGCTATGCGAGGTGCTGCCATGCCTAACGGAACGTATAAATTGGGCAATATTCATACTGGGATGGATGTTAAAGTGGAAGACGAAGTAGCCAAACTAATGGATGATTCAGCATTTGCAGGAAGTACAGCCACCACCAACAGATTGATCAAAACAATGACAAATACTGCAGAAGTTTCATTGGTTGATGCTGTAAGAATGCTAACATCTACCCCCGCAAGGATTTTAAATATCGGTCACCAGATAGGTTCCTTGAAAAAAGGAATGGATGCTGACATTGTCATGTTCAACCAAGACCTGGAAATTAACAGAACCATATCAAAAGGGAACACTATTTTCACATCCTGAAAATATCCCTGCCATGAAAATCTTGATCACCGCCATCTTGGTTCTGTTTGGAATGAACAGCACCGCACAAATCAAAGGAATTCTTCAAAAAGCAAACCAGACACTCGGTATTTCAGAAGCCAAAGGTTCTGAGAAAGAAGATATGATCGCTGGACTCAAAGAAGCTTTGATCATTGGAGTACAGAAAGGATCTTCAGTGCTTTCCAAAGAAGATGGATTTTTCAAAAATGAACTCTTAAAAATATTATTACCTCCAGAAGCGGAAAAAGTAGAAAAAACTTTGCGCAATCTTGGATTGGGCAATCAGGTTGATGAAGCAATATTGAGCATGAACAGAGGAGCTGAAGATGCATGCAAAGAGGCAGCTGGAATTTTTGTTGATGCAGTCAAATCGATGAATGTGGGAGATGTTGTTTCAATCATCAAAGGAGCTGATACAGCAGGTACACAATATTTAAGAAATGCTACAACCCTTTCGCTGACCAATAAATTCAGACCGGTTATTGAAAATTCATTGAACAAGGTAAATGCAACCAAACAGTGGTCAACCATCATCAATGCCTACAACAAAGTAAGTCTCAAGAAAATCAATCCCGATTTGGCAGCCTACGTAACCGAAAAGGCAGTTGGTGGAATTTTTTTCCAAATTGGAGAAGAAGAGAGAAAAATCAGACGAGATCCTCTTGCCAGAACCTCAACATTGCTTCAGCGTGTATTTGGGAATAACGCAAAAAAATAATTTATCTTTCATGCTCAAACAGCAAGCATGAATCGTCGGAAATTTTTACGGGGTATTTCCACTGCAGTCATTGTCCTCAATAGCAAATCAATTTTTGCAACGGATCTTGGTTTTTTTGAAAATAAAAAGCCAGTCTTAAGATTCGCTATTGCATCTGATATTCATTTTGGTCAACCCAAAACTGACTTCCAGCAAATGTTGGATACTGCTCTGTCACACATTCAATCAGTACATACAATAGACCCATTTGAATTCTGCGTTTTCAATGGCGATTTGGTACATGACGATATCAGCTATATCCCTACATTGAAATCCACTTTTGATCAATTGCCATTTAAATACTTTGTCACACAAGGCAATCATGATATGGCAACCAAAGAAGAATGGGAAACAGGGTGGCAAACTCCATTAAACTTTGATCATGTGATCGGAAACAATGTTTTATTGTTTGCAACAACCTCGAACAAACAGGGAAAATATTTGCCGCCAGACCTGGACTGGCTTTCCAAAAAATTCGAGGAACATAAAAATGCAAAACATATTTTTTTATTCATCCACATCCCTCCAATTAAATGGACTGCCAATGGAATCGACTCACCTGCATTCCAGGAACTGGTCAAACAGCAAAAAAATCTAAAAGCTGTTTTTCATGGACATGAACACGACCAGGATGGTATCAAATGGAAAGACAATATCCCATACATCTTTGATAGCCATGTAGGAGGAAATTGGGGAACTGCCTACAGAGGCTACCGCATCGTTGAGTTATACAAAAATGGATCCATGCTGACCTATATCATGAATCCAACAGATAAAATAAACGTAGCAGAAGTATAACTGTCAACAGTTAACTGTTGACAGTTGACTGTTTAGTATTTTGCAGGCTGACCTGGTTTAGGAGTAGTCTTCTTGATAAAATTTCTCAGACTCTCATTGCTTGTTTCCAGATCCGGACGACGCAGATACATCATGTGTCCACTTCTGTATCCTTCCCAACTCAATCTGTCCTTCATTTTCCCACTTGGGTCCAGCTGCCACATGCTGTATTTGGCATTGAAATAATCACATGCTCCATCATAATAACCCGATTGGATCAATACATGTAAATAAGGATTCTCTGCCATTGCCTTGCGTAAATTTTCTCCGGTTTGATCACCACTTCTGTCCCAGGGTTGCACTGGACCGAACACATAATATTTCAAATCAGTTTTGTATTTGAGTTCCTCACGCAGGTAGATATTGATCGCTGGAGTAAATGAATGTTCCCATGAAATCAATTCTGCATTGAAATCGGGTTGATCACCTCCATCTTTTCTATCGATTCCCTTGTAACGTGAATCCAATCTTCCAACCGTATAACCCTTGTCGCGCAACAATTCTTTCCAAAACAATGAAGGAATAACATCCAGATTGTTTTGCAGCACTGCTCTATCATTGATGCCGCTGTACCTGGAAATCTTTGAAGCAATTTCTTTTTTCTTTCCCTCTTCCAAAAATCCTCCTTTGGTAAGTGCAGGAATCAATTCATCAACCGTAAACTTCTCCACTTCAGGCAACATCGCCGTCAAATCCTTTTGCTGTAAATCAGATGGCAATGCTTTGTGGTACCAAGCTGTTGCTGCATAATAAGGCAAACGCAGCGCAGCAGCAACAGGACCATCACGCTCAATTCCGAGTGTAGTTGGAGAAACCAAAATCACCCCATTGAAAAACATCCAGTGATTGTTTTGCAATTCCAATGCAAGTCCGGAGACCCTGCCAGTTCCATAACTTTCTCCAATCAAATATTTTGGAGAAGCCCAACGATTCATGCGTGAAACAAATGTATTGATCCACTCAGCGAGGTATTTGATATCAGCATTCACTCCAAAAAATCTGGATGTGGGTATGTCCTTGCTAACTGCTCTTGAAAATCCTGTATTCACTGGATCTACATAAACAATATCTGCAACATCCAACAAAGAATGTGGATTGTCTCGCAAGCCATATGGTTGCACGGGATAACCTTCGTCATCGATATTTAAAATGCGGGGACCTGTATAGCCGAGTTCCATCCACAAGGAAGCTGTACCCGGACCCCCATTGAATGAGATCATCAATGGTCTGCTGGCACGGTCTTTTACATCTGATCTCTCATAGTATGTAAAGAATACTCCCGCCTGCACTTTTCCTTCGATGTCCCATACTGGCATCATACCAGTGGTAGTTTTATAGGGAACCTTCACTCCTTTGATGGTGATTTCGTGGTCAGCCATTACATATTGATCCGGATTGAAAGGTATATTGGCAGGATTGGGTTTCGCCTCTGGCGTTGCACTCGAGGCAGCTGGTGGTGCAGGAGGACGTTGTTGTGCAATGGATACAAAAGATGCAAAAAGAAAAACAGCAACAATACATTTTTTCATAAACTACTTTTTATTGTACTTGCAATCAGATGGTTTTGATTTGATATAATAAGACTTGTAGTTAGATGCTTTTGGGTCCATGCATCCTTCTAAGTTTAATATTTCAATATTTTTAAATTCAACAGGATGGCTTTCACTTTGCAATGAAATGGTTCCGCCATTTAGCAATTGTCCAGATGTACCAAATACAATCTCCTGGCCATCTACATTTCCTCCTCCAATTTGAGGCTTCATGTATACCAACACTTCTTGTCCGTTTGCATAATGTTTTACAACAGAGTCACCCAAAACAAGCACCTCTGCCTTCACCCATTGATCACCGTGGTAGGTTTCGGAAGTGGAATTGATGCAGTGGTTCTTCTCGAGTTTCCCATTCATTACAACATGGGTGCCAGGAGTACACAGGTTACAGGTAGTCCTTTTATTTTTCCCATCACCTCCCAACAATTGCACTTCAATGGAAACAGGAAAATCCTGCTTGAGTCCCATGCTTTGTGGAGTCTGTCCATGCACCATAATTCCACTGTTCCTGATTGCCCATCCTGGTCCATCTTTCGCTTGATCACCTACAAATCGATATTCCAAACGAATTCTATAATAGTTATACTGTTTTTGGTAAAACAAATGACCGAAGCGCTCGTCAAATTTTTCATATGCATCATAGCGCACAACCAATTTCCCATCTTCCACCCTGAATGTATTTCCAAAATTTTCACCTGCCGGATAGTTGCGGATCTTGGGTGTCCAGCCCGTGAGATCTTTTCCATTGAAGATAGATTCCCATTTTTCAGATGATTTTTTCTGTGCGCTTATTTGAACAGAAAAAATCACCAAAGGGAGGAGTATGAGCAGCATCGTTTTTTTCATATTGATTATTTGATCTTGGCAGATGAAATTATTGAATTTTATTGAGTTCAAATTAGTGAACTTGATTAACTTCAAACCAATAATCATACATGAAAAAGCTACTCCTTGTTGGACTCTTGATCAGCCAAATCGCAACTGCGCAGAAGAAGTCAACTCCCCCTTCTATCTATTTCCCTCCCAAAGGTGCTTGGGAAGAAAAAAGTCCCGCGGCCATGGGTATTGATGAAATCAAATTAAAAGAGGCCGTTGCATTTGCCATCGCTCATGAAACCAGCATGCCAAAAAACCAGGAACTGGCTCAGATATACAATTTTTACAAGGAGCCTTTCAGTGATGCAATGGGACCTTTTGCCGAACGAAAATCAACCAGCGGCATGGTTATATACAAAGGATACATGGTAGCTGCATGGGGAGATATTCATTTTACGGAGCAAACCAACAGTGTTACCAAAAGTTTTGTCTCAACTGCAGTAGGACTGGCTGTAGACAAAGGCCTGATTCAATCTATCCATGATAAAGTAGTCGATTATATCCCCATCATCGAACCCTATGATCCAAACCCATTCAGAAGTGGAGATCAAATCGGGCGTTCACAGTTCCTGAGACCCTTTGAATCCGAGCACAACAGAAAAATAACCTGGGATCATATGCTGCGCCAAACAAGTGATTGGGAAGGAGTATTATGGGGCAAGCCAGATTGGGCGGATCGTCCCAATGATAAACCACTTGAATGGATCAACCGCAAACACAATGAACCTGGAACGGTATATAAATACAATGATACAAGGGTGAACGCGCTGGCGCTGGCAGCAACTGCAGTATGGCACCAATCACTTCCCGAAGTAATCAGAGAAAAAATCATGGAACCCATTGGCGCCAGCAATCAATGGCATTGGGCGGGTTACAGAAATTCCTGGATTGTGATGGATGGGAAATTGATTCAATCGGTCAGTGGTGGCGGACATTTTGGCGGAGGATTGTTCATCAGTGCTATGGACATGGCAAGATTTGGATGGCTGACCTACAACAAAGGAAAATGGAATGGCCAACAATTGATTTCTGAAAAATGGATTGAGTTGTCAACTACACCGACACCAGCAAACACGGGTTATGGTTTCATGAATTTCTTTTTAAATACAGCTAAAAAAGAATTTCCCTCAGCACCTGAATCTGCCTATGCACATATAGGGAATGGAACAAATATGATTTATGTTGACCGTGAAAATGAATTGGTGATTGTGGCAAGATGGATTGAAAACAAACACTTGAATGAAATGATTGGAAAATTTCTGTCAGCATTGAATCATTGATACATGTCAGCCAACTTACATATCAGAGAGCAAAAGAACTGTCTCAATTGCGGCGCAGAAGTTCTTGGAAAATATTGCAGCGAATGCGGACAATTGAACAGGGTTCCTCAAATGGAAATAAAAGATCTGTTTCATGATAGCTTGCATGCAATCCTGCATTTCGATGGCAAGTTTTTCAACACCATAAAATTACTCATCAGGTACCCGGGTGAACTCACCAAAGAATATTTAGCTGGTAAGCGATTCAAATACCTTCCGCCTATTCAATTGTATCTCTTCACATCGGCGATATTTTTTTTCTTTCTGTATACTTTTTTTATTGAAAGTCCTACACTTGATCAAACCCTTTCTAACAAGGAGTCTAATAAGTATGTAAAAGATTCTATACATCTGGATTTTGATAATACGATTGAAGGATATACATCCATCGAATCGTATGAAAAAAAACAACAGGCACTGAAGCAGGTTGAAAGAGATGGAAAGCTAAAGCAATACATTATCAAACAGGGCATCAGGTTAAATAAAAAATTCAAGGAGGATCCGAAAAAATTTTTCCTTGAATTGATTGATTACTTTATTCATAGTTTTTCGAGTATTTTCTTTATTTCGTTGCCCCTGATTGCACTTTGGCTCAATCTTATTTTTTATAGGAAAAAATCAATCAATATTGTAGGTCATTTCATTTTTATCATACACAACTATACATTTGACTATGTTGCAATATTTATAAAATTGATATTCGATGCCATCGGATCCATCAGAGGATTGGCACTGGTCGAGAATTTATCGCCTCTGCTTTTATTATGGATTTTTTATTACGGCTATAAATCAACTAAAAATTTTTATGCCCTGAGCAGGAAAAAGGCAATGGTTATGTTTTCACTGGCCATAGCAGGGTCCTTCATTATTTTTACCATTTTATTTTTGATATATTTTATTATCTCCCTTATAAAAATTCAATGATAAGGAAGTAAGATTTTCTTAACTTCCTATATTCTAAATGTTGAATTCTACCAAAAACGATTGCCATGAAAAAAATTTTATTCATTTTATCTCTTTTATTTATTGGCCATTTTGTTACAGCCCAGGAGAAAAGCAGGATCATTGTCATAGGTGCACATCCAGATGACTGTGACAGCGATGCAGGTGGACTTGCAGCGCTGCTGGCTGAAATGGGTCACGCTGTGAAATTTGTTGCCGTTACCAATGGAGATGCAGGTCATCATAAAATACAAGGCAAAGCGCTGGCTGAAAGAAGGTATGCTGAAACACAGGAAGTTGCCAAAAGATTGGGCGTCACGTATGATGTTCTGGATAACCACGATGGAATGCTGCTGCCGAATTTAGAAGTGCGTCTACAGATCATTCGCAAAATCAGAGAATGGAATGCAGATGTAGTCATTGCCCCCAGACCGAATGACTATCATCCCGATCACAGATATACCGGTGTGCTTGTGCAGGATGCTGCATACATGGTTGCGGTGCCCAATATCGCTTACGATGTTCCCGCACTTAGAAAAAATCCAGTCTTTCTTTACACAAGAGATAATTTCCAAAGACCCAATCCCTTTCGTCCGGATATTGCTGTAGACATTACCTCGGTTTATAAAAAGAAAATCTCCGGATTGGACGCACACGTATCACAGTTTTACGAATGGATGCCATGGATTGGTCATTATGAAAAGGATGTGCCTGCAGGAAAAGAAGAAAGATTCCAATGGTTGATGAAACGATACGAGGAAACCATCAAACCTGAATTCCGTGCTTCGCTGATCAAATGGTACGGAGAAGAAAAAGCCAAACAGGTAAAATATGTTGAAGCATTTGAAATATGTGAATACGGTGCTCAGCCATCCGAGAAAGAGATCAGAAGACTTTTCCCCATGCTGCGTAAATAATACAATATGAAATTTTTAAAATTATTCGCCCTTTTCATGATTGCCATTTCATTGGCTCATGCAGAAAACAACTACCTGGATTCAGGAATTTTAAAAGTTAAGAAAACAGTTGATTTTGAAGTCAATGGAAAGGGAGATGCCAACTTCTGGCAACAGACGGATTTCAACAAACTCACACATAGAAAAGGCAATAAACAGTATACAAGTCAGTTCAAAATTCTATACTCGGATAAAGGCATATACTGCTTATATGTTTCACAAGACAGTGTAATTACATCAACCATCAAAGAAGACTTTGCGGATATTTACAATGAAGACGTTGTAGAGGTTTTCTTTTGGCCAAATGAACAATCAAATATCTATTTTGAATACGAACTATCCCCCTATAATTATGAATTGCCAATTTTAGTCCCTAACTACGATGGAAAATTTCTGGGATGGAGGCCTTGGCATTATGAAGGAGACCGACTCACCAGGCATGCGGCATCCATCAACAAAACCAATGGGAACATCACATCTTGGACAGCAGAATTTTTTATTCCATATAAGTTGCTTTCTCCCCTTCAACATGTTCCCCCAGTATCTGGCACAACTTGGAGAGCCAATTTTTATAGAATAGACTACGATAGCAATACAAGTCAGTGGAGTTGGATGCCTACGAGAAAAAACTTTCATGATTATGAGAGATTTGGTAAGATCATTTTTGAATAAGTCCCGCGATTAACCCTGCAACATGAAAAAAATATTTTTCATCTTCTTCATTTTGTCAAATGGACTACAATCACAGGAAAAAAATCTGGGTATTTTTTCTGCCTCTGAAGTAATTGGCCTTCTTTCGGAAAAGGGCAGTTCAAACTATGACCTAAAAGAGCAGGCTTATTACATCACGACTGGTGGATCAGCACAGAAAAGTTTTTCAGAAGATTTTCAGTACCTCTATAAAAATATTGCAGGTGACTTTATTCTAACAGCAGACTTTGCAACCGAGGCTGGTAATGCAGAACAAGAGAAAGAATTTGGCTGGATGATCCGCTCATCAGTTGCATCGAACAGCAAACAATTTTCTGCCTGCAGCAATCAAAAAGGCATCATGTTTTTGAAGTGGAGAAGAAATGCAAATGACAGCATTATCAATCCTCAGCACATCAGGATGTTTCCCAAAAAAAACATGCAAACCATTCAATTGGAAAGAAGCGGAACTGTCTACAGCATGAGGGTTGCCAACTATGGCGAACCGCTTCAATTGGTTGGACAGGAAAATCTGCCAGAGTTGGGGAACGAAGTGTTGGCAGGAATCTTCGTTCAATCAATGAATCCAAATGAGAAAGCAACTGTCAAAGCCTGGAATGTAAGAATAGATAAACCTGTTCCCTATTCCTATCATCCCAATCCGCTCATTCAAAAAACGCTCAATACCAAAGAACCGGTGTTCAGCTGTCGACTTGAAACCATTGAAATAGGAACAGGAATCAGAAAAATAATTCATGAGGCAGCGCACCGTTTTGAAGCGCCCAACTGGATGCCAGACGGTGAAAAATTGCTCTTCAATGATGGGGGACTGCTTTATAAAATTCCGGCTTCAGGCGGATCACTTGAAAAATTGAATACGGGCAGTGTAGTGAAAAACAACAATGACCACGGCATTTCATTTGACGGAAAAATGTTGGCCATCAGCAGTCAAAAACCTGAAGACAAAATTTACAGCTCTGCAGTCTATGTGCTTCCACTGGAAGGTGGAACACCAAAACTGGTAACCAAAGAAACCCCCTCCTACTGGCACGGCTGGGCACCAGGCAACAGAGAAGTAGTGGTTGTTGCACAACGCAATGGCAAAAAAATATTCAACATCTATAAGGTGGATGTTGAGACGGGAAAGGAAGAGGATCTTACCAAGAATACAACAGGACATGTGGATGGATGCGAATATGCTCCTGATGGAAAATACATTTACTACAACGGCAATCAATCTGGTACCATGCAAATTTGGAGAATGAAGCCAGATGGAACCGAAAAAGAACAACTGACTTTTGATGAATACAACAACTGGTTCCCACATATATCACCTGATGGCAAATGGATGTCCATTATTTCATTCCCAACAGATATAGATCCCGATTCACATCCCTCGTACAAAAAAGTCATGCTCCGCATCATGCCTGTAGCGGGGGGTGCTCCTCGTGTGATTGCTCACCTCTATGGAGGACAAGGTACCATGAACGTAAACTCATGGTCGCCCGACAGCAAACACCTGGCATTTGTAAGCAACGCCGAAAAAGTAAAATGATCTTAGATTTTAATCAACCATCTGGTCCCTTGATTGTTAAATGATGGATGGGACAATACATTGTAGAGGTTGAGGGACTGTCTAAATCATTTGCATCTTTTGAAGCAGTCAAACATATTTCCTTCCAAATTCAAAAAGGCAGTGTATACGGATTCTTGGGACAAAATGGAGCCGGGAAGAGTACCACCATGCGGATGCTGCTATCCCTGATTCAACCCAGCTCTGGTAAAATCAGCATATTTGGAAAGCCGCTGAAAGGAAATGAAAAATTCATATTGAGCAATATTGGAGCCATTATTGAAAAACCCGATACCTATGGTTATCTCAGTGGATATGACAACCTTAAAATATTTTCAAAAATCTTTGGCCGCTCAACTTCTCAATCAGCACTTGATGCCTTGCTTGAAAAAGTTGGACTGAAAGGCAGAGGCAAAGACAAAGTACAATCATACAGCCAGGGAATGAAACAGCGGCTTGGAATTGCCATTGCCCTGCTCAATGACCCGGATTTTATAATGTTGGATGAACCTACGAATGGTCTCGATCCACAGGGTATTTCAGAAATAAGAAATCTAATCGGTCATTTCAGCAAGAATGAAGGAAAAACCATTTTGGTTTCTTCTCACTTGTTGAATGAAATTGAAATGGTGGCAGACAGCATGATTATATTGCACAAAGGAGAAAAAATAGCAGAGGGAAAAGTGAAAGAACTTTTAGACCCTGCAAATACCCTCGTCACGATTGAGACCAGTCAATTGGTTTCTGCAATCAAGTTTATTCAAGAAAGCAAATGGTGCAGCAAGCTGGTCTCAAACCATGAACTCAAATTTGAAATGGACAAAGCAGCAATTCCATTGCTGGTTCAATTTTTGGTTGAACATCAAATTCCCATATCCAATATCCAATCCAATCATTCACTCGAAAACTATTTCTTAAAACTCACCAATGCATGAGTATGTTGAAACTGCTTGAAATAGAATTGTATAAAATAAGTAAACGTCCGAGGACATACATATCCTTTGCAGCGATTTCAGCAATTGTATTGATTTTTCAATTTGCTTTCAAAGCAGATGGTGAAAACTACATGAACCTCATGCTTCAGGGTATCAATGACAGTTTTCAACTGGATAAACAACATGCAATGAATGGCTATTTCATGTGTTATATCATATTGAATACACTGTTGGTGCAAGTCCCCATACTGGTTGCACTCGTTGCAGGTGATGCCATCAGTGGTGAAGCCAATATGGGAACCTTGAGATTGATATTGACCAAACCCGTCAGCAGAACGGAAATATTGGTCGCTAAATTTTTAGCTTCCATCGTCTATACAATTATGCTGCTGATATGGATGGCATTTTTTTCACTGATGTTGAGTTTATGGATATTTGGATCAGGTGACATGCTGGTATTCAGGGTTGCAGGTGAAGTATCCCAAATCATGCAGATTGCCCAAGATGATATCGTATGGAGATATTTTGCAGCATTTGGATATGCCGCAGTAGCACTAACAGTAATTGCAGCTCTTGCCATTTTTCTCTCGCTATTTGCAGAAAATTCCATTGGACCTATCATTACCACCATTTGTATTGTACTGGTTTTTACCATTGTATCCAACATGAACATACCAATCATTGATCAACATGTAAAGCCATATCTATTTACCAGCTATCTGGTGGGATGGAAAGGCTTCTTTTACATCGCCACCACCCAGGATGGAATTCCCATCAAAGGAAGTATTGAAGATCTGAAATCAATTCAAAGCAGTTTGATGATTTTAATTGGCCATATCGGCACTTTAATCCTTCTTAGCATTTATATTTTTAAAAGAAAAGACATCTTATCTTAATCAACATGAAATACCCTACGCTTATTATTATAGCTTTTTTAATGGGAATGTATTCAAGCGCGCAAGATGTAAATACATTGATAAAACTGGTAAAAAATAAACTTGATAACATCAACAGGTACCAAGCAACCGGTACCATGAAAACCTCTATTGCATATTTAAAAATTCCTATTGCAAAAGTTAATATTCAATACAGGAAACCAAACGAACTGACCATCAAGAGCAACAATGGAGTGACATTTGTTCCTAAAGGGGTTGATGCCATTTCACTTCAAAATATTTTCTCTAGCGAATTCACAGCGATTGATGGAGGAACAGAAAAAATAAAACAAAAAGTACTGCGCGTCGTCAGGTTATTGCCAACCTCCCAACAATCCAATATTGTATTGTCAACCGTATACATCAATCCATCAGATCTGGTGGTTGAAAAAAGCAGTACAACCACAAAAGATGAGGGCACCTATGAAATGGAAATGCAATACGGAAAATATATTCAGCTCGGACTTCCCGATAAAGTCACTTTTACTTTTAACGCAAAGGACTATAAAATTCCAAAAGGGTTGACACTGGACTTTGACAATGCTTCCTCAAAAAACCAGAAAATTGATAAAACAATGTTGAACAAAGGCAAAGCTGAAATTGTCTTCCAGCAATACACCATCAACTGATTTGTTAAATTGTTTTCAAGGATGGCGCTTTTTTGTAATTTCAAATAAAAATAACAACATGAAAAAGATTTTGACCATCCTTTTATTGGTTGTTTCTATATATACTGTAAGTGGACAAACAAACAACGCAAGCAAAGACACAGAAATCATCAAGATTCTGGAGAAGCATTTTTCAAAACTTGGATCGCTTTCATTGATTAATAATGCTATCCAAGAATCAACAGCTCAAAGAAAATTTGAAATACAAGACAATTATCTATTGATATATTATTCAGACCCAAATGATTTTGTAACCGGCAAATCTATAAACGATACCATTCTGTTGCAGTTAAACGAATTGGGCAAGGTTTCCTTGAAAAAAGGCAAAGGTTCGAATGGAGAAGATGGAATAGGAATAGTATGGGTTCCTGAAAAAAATAAAATCAACTCACTTGAGGAATCCAATGGCAGCAAAAGCAAAATCGATCAAAAGCAACTTGCTGCAACCAGCGGAACACTTGTACAAAAAATGCAGGGACAAGCTTCTGGAGTATTTGTTGGAAATGACAACTCCCCTGGTGGCGTGCCAAAAGTGAGGGTACGAGGCATCTCGTCTGTTAATTCAAATTCCAATCCCCTTTACATTGTAGACGATGTACCCATCAATAATATCAGCACCATCAATCCAGATGATATCGCATCTGTTGAAGTACTCAAAGATGCTTCTGCCACTGCCATATATGGTGTAAGAGGAGCAAATGGTGTAGTGATTATCAAAACAAAGAAAGGTGGATATGATGATGTGATCCCCCAAGAATTGAAACAGCAAAAAGAATTGCCTTATACGCTGTGGATATTTGGGGAAAGGGCGTCCAATTTCAAAAATTCCCCTGAAAGCAAAAGACTCATCGAATTGCTGAGAGAAAAAATCAATTAGGATCTACAAAAGTAAATGTCCTGTGGAGCATGAACGTGAAGACGTATCAATGATTGCCATGTACATGGTAATATTGCAGTAGTTCTTCTGCCATCTTTCTTGTCTTCAACATAAAACTCATGGAAGAGACAATGTTATTGGAACGTCTGAATAAAACAGGAATTACTTCAGTTTTAAATTGTTCGAATCTATTGCCGCGTATATTATAGTCGGCATCAACATTTACAATCTTTGATAAATTATTGAAGATGCTTGTATTCTCTCCCAATATCTGATCTTTCACCGTCAGTCGGTCAACCAGATCATTGTGTCGGTATGCAGCAATTCCAGGCAAGGTCCACTTGTTCATTACAGGCACAAACCCATTGTAGTAAAAATCCATTTCCTGGGAGGTACTTCTCAGCTCGGTTGCTTCAGATTGGTTGCTGTATTCAATAATCATATGCAGCAGCGTTGTGTCTTTGATATATCTCAAGGCACCCGCACTTCTCATCTGCATGTACACATCATTTTTGCTCACATACCGAATGGTATAAGTTGGAACGACATCAAAAAATTCAAATAAATCGAGTTCTCCTTTTGCATCCATTACAAAAAGTGCGGCTGAATCATGCATCGCCAGCAAGTAACGATCGCGCTCCATCAATGAATCAATAAAATGGGTATTGTTCTCTACTTCTCGCATAAAACTTGCAACATATTCATGAGAGCGTTCATTTTCGACATAAACCTCCCTTAGATTTTCAGCAAGAAAACCAAGTGTTACCGCAAGAAACATCATGAAGAATTCTTTGAAATGCTCTTTCCAGTTTTTAGGATGCTCTTTGCTTTGGTGATGATGGACTTCCATTTATATTCAAGGATGATTAAAGAGTGAAAAGTTAGGAAGAAAATTGATTTGAATGGTTCTGTTGTTTTCAATTTTGGTACCCGCTGCTCTGATGATCTGCTGATGCATGTACCCAGCTTCGATTCTTCCAAATGATGGCAGTACATACCCTAGTCCAGCGTAAATCCTGTTTTGATCAAAATGATAAGACCCGATCTGTTTGCCAAATCCATAGAAAAGCTCATCCTGCAAAGTTGCATATAGCACTTTTTCTTTGATTATACGGGCATTCAGGGGCAAGGAAACCCTTTGCATCAAACGAACACGCGTAGAATATACTGCGGGTCCGGGTTTATATGTACTTCCAGAAGATACAGGCTGATACACAAACCGTTGCTCCAGTCTCAACCTGCTTATCAGCTCAAAACTGCTGAGCTGCTTGCGCATCTGCAATTGCTCCCAAATGCGGTTCTCCGGAAAGGTTGACTTGCTTGGCATCCCTCCATATGGATAGGTTTCTACAAAACAGTACCCTCCGGCAACACTCCATCCTTTCCCTATATTTCCCGACAAAGCAGTTCTAAACAGTAGTTGCTGGGGATTGTTGAAATATTCATTTCTCCGCCACGAAACCTCGGCGTGCAGTGAAATCTGCTTTTGGATAGGATGAACACCAACATAAGAAACCCATATATGGTCATTCACAACTTTTGAAACCTGTGCAAATGATGTGCAATAGACAAATATCAATAGAAATAAACTGCGCAGTTTTAAACTTGCCCTCATATGGAGGGTCAAAGTTATGATAAACAATTCCAGGAACTTTATCAATTCCTTGAATATTCACCCACCAGCTTTCGGTAAATTGCAGCAGAATCTATACGCATGAAAACAGTTCTTTTCTCTCTAACATTGTTAATCGTGCAATTTTCATTTGCACAAGAAGATTTATTGGCAGAACTCAAAGAATCAAGTGATACTACGCATCAACTTCTTCCTCCACGAATGCTCATCACACAAAGACTACTATGGGGAGAAAAAGGGCTGATGAGGCCTATCATTCAGTTGAATACAGCCAATAGAGAAAAAGAATTGAAAATCAGAAGAGCCATGCTGGTTGCCCACCAGGTGCTAGGGTTCATTACATTGGGCGGAATGGCTGGACAAGGAATTACAGGATCGCAATTGTACAAAGGAAATTACCGCAATTATGAGATTCATGAAAACCTCGCAACGGCAGTTAACATTTCATACGGCGCAACAGCTGCCATGTCATTTTTTGCACCGCCTCCCTTGATCAACAGAGACAAAAAACTTTCTGCAATCAGGTTGCACAAATGGTTGGCTGTGGTACACATGGCCGGCATGATTGCAACAAATGTATTGGCAGAAAATGGCCCCAGATCACTACACCGCGCAGCAGCGATCACCACATTTGCAAGTTTTGGAGCAGCAATCATCAGCATAAAATTTTAAACCATGAAAAACTTAGTCTATATCCTGATTGCAATTCTACCGCTTTGCTCCATCTCCCAAACCAAGATACCTTTCAATAAAAACAAATCATCTATTACCTATGCCATGAATCATATCATGCATGCATGGGAAGGGACTTCCAATCAACTGAATGGACTTGTACAGGTGAATGCAAATGGACAAATTGAAAAAGTGGCGATGATTACAAAGGTCAGCTCCTTTGATTCAAAAAGCTCCAACAGGGATGCACATATGCTCGAAGTGGTTGAATCATTGAAATTTCCCAACATTTCATTTCAATCAACCACAGTAACAGAAACTGCAAAAGATAAACTGCTGGTAAAAGGTCTGCTCGAGTTTCATGGAATTAAAAAAGAAATATCCTTTGATGCTGTATCCAGAAAAAAAGAAAAAGAAACCATTGTGAGCGGTAATTTCATTTTTCTGCTGGAAGATTTCAAAATTGAACGACCCTCTTTTATGCTGACCAAAGTGGACAATGAAGTAAAGGTCAATTTTGAAATTGCATTCTAACCCAATCGAACCGAAAAGCTGAAATATTGTTATAGGCTTCATGAAAGCCTTTCTCGTATTTCCACATCAACTGTTCAAGGATACCCTCCAGCTTAAAAAGTATGATTCCATCTTTTTGATTGAGAATGATCTTTTTTTCAATCAGTATAGCTTTCATAAACAAAAAATCATCCTGCACAGGTCCTCCATGAAATACTACGAGGAACTGCTCAAGAATCAAAAATTAAATGTACACTACATCGATGCCAGAGAAAAAGAAAGCAAGGTTTCATATTTGATTGAAAAAATTCACAAGGAAAACTATACAAAAATTGAATTGTTTAATCCCCATGATTATTGGCTCGAAAAACAACTTGTACAAAGCGCAAACAAATGCAACATAACAATTGAATTTCTGCCGAGTCCCAACTTCATCAACAACAAAAAAACAGACATTGAACTCTTGGGCAAGCGCAGACCATTTTATCAGACTGGATTTTATACAGCACAAAGAAAAAGCAGGAACATCCTGATTGATAACAACAGTCAGCCGGAAGGCGGCAGTTGGACGTACGACGTTGAAAACAGGAAAAAAATTCCTAAAAACACGCCGATCCCTCCCATTCACTTTTTCAAATCAAATCAATGGATTGAAGAAGCAGTCGCATACACCGAAAAACATTTCAACAACAATATTGGCTCATCTTCATCCCCATTTGTATACAACAAAGAAAAAATTTACTACCCATGTACACATGAGGAAGCTGAAAAAGCATTGGAACTTTTTATCAATGAAAAGCTTGACCT
>JBEAYH010000170.1:0-15030 GCA_041159435.1 Bacteroidota bacterium
ATCTTCATCCAATGCCATCGAGGAAATTTTCAATACGATGGACATGATGGTGAAACATTCCAGGAATATGAATCCTGTTGTCATCTTCGATCTTCAGAAATACCATTTCAGTTCCTTTCAAAAATTTCATGCATACCAAAATGATTTTCTGCTGAATATCATTTCCAACAATTTAAAGAAAGGCGTTGCAGAGCAATTGTACAGAAGTGATATTAAAATTGATATCCTGTCAAAATTCAGATTGGAAACATTGATGATGGGTTTCAACATGGAAGCATTTCCGCCTGAAAAATTCAATGTTACAGAAGTATCGCTGGTAATCATTGAGAATTTTCTCTACGGATTGGCAACAGAAAAAGGATTCAACATGATTGAGTCATATAAAAACAAACGAAAAGAAAATAACAATATAAATCAATAACAAATGACACGTGTGAGTCTACTATGTGCAATCGTGCTTCAATTGTTTGCTGGTTCCTTGCAAGCCCAACAAACATTTAAGCTGTCTGCAGAGGAAGCAACCAATATGGCATTGAAAAATGCAACTGAACTCAAAAACCTCCGATTGGACAAAGAAATTCAAATCGCAAAAAACAAGGAATACATCGCACAGGCCACTCCTCAAGTGAATGGAAGTGTGCAGATGCAACATTTTTTCAGCATCCCCGTAACACTGCTGCCTGATTTCATTTCACCAGCAGTCTATGGTGTTCTGTCAAAAAATGGTGTGAAGGATGGAAGTGGAAACGCGATAACACAGCCATCAGGACCTGCACAATTTTTTCCTGCCCAATTCGGCGTACCCTGGCAATCCAATGCAGGCGTGCAGTTCCAACAACTGTTGTTTCAACCAGATTTGTTTATTGCGATCACTGCAAGAAAAAAAGCAGTTGATTATACAGATGCCAATATCAGGGTGATGGAAGACTCTGTCAAAAGCAATGTACTGCGTGCATACTACAGCATCCTGATTGCAGAAAAAAGAAAACACTACCTGGATGAAAGCATCAAACGCCTGGAAAAATTAAAGCAGGATCAAGAGAAACTATTTAAAAACGGTTTTGCAGAAAGATTGGATATTGACAAAACACAGGTTACACTGAATAATCTCATCACAACATCCACCCAAATCGAAAGATTGATTGAAATTGGATATGCCTCCATGAAATTTGTGCTGGCAATCGATCAAAAAGACAGCCTGCAACTTACAGATCCATTGACAGAAGATTTGGTGAAAAAAGGATTACTCGAATTAGGCAATTTCAATTACAACGACAGAAAAGAAATCCAACTGCTCAATGTTGTGAGAGACTTGCAGGGACTGGATCTGAAGCGTCAGAAACTTTCATTTGTCCCTACACTTGCCAGCTATTGGAGTTACAGCAGAAACGCATTGAGACAGGAATTCAACTTCTTTGATTTCAATGAGAAATGGTTCAAAGCTTCAGTACTTGGCATCAATCTCAATGTTCCCATATTCGACGGAGGCCAAAAGATTCAACGAATCAAACAGGCCAATATGAACGTAGAAAAAATTGACAATACCATTCAAAACCTGCAGCGGGCAATTGACTTGCAATTGAAAGCATCATCAACCCAATTCAAAAATGCACTCTCCTCTTTGGATGTGCAGGAGAGAAATGTTCAACTGGCAGAGAAAGTATACAATACAACCAAAAAGAAATACGAACAGGGACTTGGATCAAGTTTTGAACTTTTACAAACACAAACAGAACTGGAAAATGCGCAGTCCAATTATTTTCAGGCATTGTTTGATGCGGTGAATGCTAAAATATCTTTTACAAAAGCACTGGGTAAACTATAAAATATACAATACATCAATATGAAAAAGTTATTCGTTATTGTCATCATCGCTGCATTGGTATCCTGCGGAAGCAAGAAAGAAGGAAGTCAGGATTTAGCTGGAAAGAAAGCTACGCTGGAAACACTCACCAAACAAAGAGATGAGTTGAACAATCAAATCAATGCACTTCAAACCGAAATCAATAAAATGGCGGGAGGAGCTGTAACTGAAAAATTAAAGCTTGTTGAAGCAACTGCACTTGTTACACAGGATTTCAGCCACTACATTGAGTTGCAGGGAAAAGTATCCACTGAAAATGTATCCTATGTTACTCCAAGAGGAATGGGGGGACAAGTAAAACAGATGTATGTAAAACAGGGAGATGTTGTGAGGAAAGGACAATTGCTCATGAAACTGGAAGACGGCATTGTACAACAAAACATCAAACAGGTGGAAAGCCAATTGTCGTTTGCAAAAAATATTTTCAACAGACAGGAAAATCTCTGGAATGAGGGAATTGGAACTGAAGTACAATACTTATCTGCTAAAAACAATGTTGAGAGCCTCGAAAAACAACTGGGACTCGTCAAAGAACAACTCAGCACAACTTTGGTAACAGCTGAAGTCAGTGGCGTCATTGAAACAGTTAGCATCAAAGTAGGTGAAACCTTCATTGGAAATCCCATGGCAACCATTGTTATTGTAAATCCAGGTAACCTGAAAGCGGTGGTTGATGTACCTGAGAACTATATCAGCAAGGTAAAGAAGGGAATGCCGGCAATCATTTCCATACCAGATCTAAACGAATCATTCAATTCACAGATCAGTGTGGTTTCTGAGACCATCAATGTTACTTCTAGAAGTTTTGTAGCTGAAAGCAAACTTCCCAGCAGGTCGAATGTCAAACCCAATCAAGTGGCACTCATCAAATTGTTGGACCACCAGGCCAAGAATGCCATCGTCATTCCTGTTGAAACAGTACAAACAGATGAAAAAGGAAAATATGTATATGTGATGGCGGAAGAGAATGGCAAAAAGATTGCCCGCAAACGCAGCATCACCATTGGAGAATTTTATGATGAGTTGATTGAAGTGAAGTCCGGACTCGCAGTGAACGATCAATTGATCACAAAAGGATTCCAGGGATTGTACGAAGGTCAGTTGTTGACGTTGGCTACAAAATAATATATCTAAAGAAATCATTAAACATATCAACATGGACAACCTGTCAAACAATAATCCCATCTTCAAATTGTTGCAGAATCCAAAAACATTTGGACCGACCAATTGGGCTATTAAAAACAAGACAGCTGTTTACTTGCTTACACTGATTATATCGGTATGGGGTATTGGACTGTTTCTGTCTTATCCAAAAGAACAATATCCCGATGTGGTCATACCCAACATATTCGTACAAACTGTATATGTGGGCAACTCTCCCAAAGAAATCGAGAGCCTTGTTACCCGTCCCATTGAAAAACAATTGAAAGGGATCACCGGTGTTAAAATCAACAGCATCAAGTCAACTTCTTTGCAAGATTTCTCTGCCATCATTGTGGAGTTCAGTACTTCCGTAAAAACGGACGTGGCGCTCCAAAAAATGCGTGATGCCGTCGACAAAGCCAAGAAAGATCTTCCAACGGATCTTACCCAAGAACCTGTTGTGCAGGAACTTTCATTGTCTGAGCTCCCCATTATGTCTGTCAACGTGAGCGGAGATTACGACGCTGTCAAACTGGGTGATTTTGCAGAACAGTTGAAAGATAAAATTGAAGAACTGAGTGAAATCAGCCGTGTAGACCTGATCGGTGCACCTGAAAGAGAAATTCAAATCAATGTCGACAGATTCAAGATGGAAGCTGCCAAGATTGGCTTCAGTGATATTGAACAGGCTATACAGCGCGAGAACCTTGATATATCCGGGGGATTGCTGGAAGTTGGTGAACAAAAAAGAGCATTGAGATTGAGCGGACAGTTCAATTCTGCACTTGACCTCAACAACATGGTTGTAAAAAATATTTATGGTGCTCCTTTCTATTTGAAAGATTTTGCAAACATCGTTGATACCGTGAAAGAAAAAGAAAGTTATGCGCGCTTGAATGGTAAAAATGTTGTTACACTGAGCATCATCAAACGTTCTGGAGAAAACCTCATCAATGCATCAGAAAAAATCAATGCAATGGTGAAGGAAATGCAAAAGGATGTTTTTCCAAAAGACCTCAATGTAAATATCACAGGTGATCTCAGCATCAAAGCTGCAGCGGCTTTTGATGAATTGGTAAACTCCATCATCATTGGCTTCATACTTGTATTGATCATTCTGATGTTCTTCATGGGCGTGACCAATTCATTCTTTGTTGCATTGTCTGTTCCACTCAGCATGTTCCTCGCATTTATATTTCTGCCAAGCGCAGATTTTATCGTGGGATCTAATGTTACACTCAACTTTATTGTTCTGTTCGCACTCTTGTTTGGATTGGGAATTGTGGTGGATGATGCGATTGTTGTGATTGAAAATACCCATCGAATATTCTCACAGGGCAAAGGAAAAATTTCTGCAGTAGATGCTGCCAAATACGCAGCAGGAGAAGTATTTGTCCCAGTACTGGCAGGTACACTCACAACGCTGGCACCATTTGTGCCACTGTTGTTCTGGCCTGGCATCATTGGAAAATTCATGATCTACTTACCAACGATGTTGATCTTTACGTTGACAGCATCATTGATTGTAGCATACATCATGAATCCAGTTTTTGCAGTAGACTTCATGGAGCATGAAGAACATGAGAAAAAATTAAAATCAACTGTCTTCAGAAAACCTCTTTTTTTACTGTTTCTGATCATGGGACTGCTTTTTGATCTGGCAGGTTATGCAGGAGATCAATCTTCATTCAGATTCATTGGAAACATGTTGTTGTTCTTTGCAACACTCATGGTACTGAATACATATCTATTGTCAGACGCCATCAACTTCTTCCAAAACAAACTGCTTCCTGCATTGATGAACAGGTATGAAGTTTTGTTGAGGTGGACTACACAGGGATGGAGGCCAGTAAAAATGCTGATCGGAACTTTCGCTTTGCTGATTTTTTCATTTTTCTTTTTTGGAGCAAGAAATGTACCCATCGTACTTTTCCCACAAGGAGATCCGAATACAATATATGTATACATGAAACTGCCTTCAGGAACTGATGTAAAGTATACAGACTCGGTGACGCAGTCACTCGAGAAGAAAATCAACCAAGTACTGGGAATAGACAATGGAAAGAAAAATCCGTTGGTGGAAAGTGTTATTGCCAATGTTGCTGTGGGAGCTAGTGATCCAAACAGCGGAGATAGAAGTACCCGTCCAGAGCTTGGAAGAATTCAGGTCAATTTCGTTCCATTTGAAAAAAGAGATGGCAAGTCAACCACACCATATTTGGATGCAGTTCGTGAAACAATCAAAGGAATTCCATCAGCTGAAATCAGTGTTGCACAAGAAAGCAATGGCCCCCCTACCAAGAGTCCAGTTAACATTGAAGTTTCAGGTGAGAACTTTGAAGACCTTACCAGCACTGCGATCAAACTTAGAAACTACCTGAGTGATAAAAATATACCCGGTGTGGAAGAATTGAAAATTGATGTCGACTTCAACAATCCGGAAATTGGATTGACGATTGACAGGGAAAGAGCATTGATGCAGGGAATTTCCACGGCACAGGTTGGGTTAGAAATCAGAACAGCTTTGTTCGGAAAAGAAATATCCAAGTTGAAAATTGGAGAAGAGGAATATAAAATCACTGTCAGGAACGATGCTACACAAAGGAAAACGCTGTCTGAGTTATTGAACATGAGAATCACCTACAGGGATTTCACAACAGGTATGATCAAGCAAGTACCGATCAGCTCTGTGGTCAAATCTGATATCAGCAATACCTATGGAAGCATCAAGAGAAGCAATCAAAAAAGAGTCATCACCATTTATTCAAATGTATTGACATCTCAAGGATATACTCCACAAAGTGTGAATGCTGAAATCAAAAAATACATCGATGTATTCAATGAAAGAGCAGAGGGTATTACTGTTGCACAAACAGGAGAAGAAGAACAGCTGAGAGAAACTGCAGGCTTTCTGAGCAATGCGCTTTTCATAGCAGTTGGTTTTATTTTGCTGATCCTCATTTTACAATTTGGGTCTTACAGCAGAACGATGATTGTATTGTCGGAAATCATGTTCAGCTTGATTGGCGTATTGTTGGGATATGGAATATTCCGTTCCACTTTTGCTGCAGTTACCAGTGGTATTGGAATCGTTGGATTGTCGGGTATCGTGGTGAAAAACGGAATCCTGGTAATAGAATTTGCAGATGAACTCAGGGCCCGTGGCATGAAAACAAGAGATGCTGTGATAGAAGCAGGAAAAACGAGGATTGTACCCGTGCTGCTGACTGCCCTCGCAGCGATTCTAGCACTGATTCCATTGGCAGTCGGATTCAATATCAACTTTGTAACACTCTTTACAGACCTCAATCCGCATATTTTCTTTGGTGGTGACAACGTTGCTTTCTGGAAGCCATTGTCGCTTACAATTATTTGGGGACTGATGTTTGCATTCTTCATGACCTTGTTGATTGTTCCTGCGATGTATCTTATTGCAGAAAGATTGAAACGACCCATGCAACAATTCTATAAAGGAAGATGGATTTCCATCCTTGGTTTACTTGGACCATTGTTCTTTGTATTCACAGGGATCATGTACCTGGTAAGAAAAATACAGGGCAAAAGGATATGGAATGGGAAATAACGGTTAACAGTCAACTGTCAACAGAAAAATTTAAATTTTAAGCTATGACAAACTTCACAACACGCTCCAACCATGAAATAGACTACAAGATCGTTGGAGAAGAAATGCAGTATGTTGAAATTGAGTTGGATCCACAGGAAACTGCGATTGCAGAAGCAGGAAGCTTCATGATGATGGATGAGGGAATTCAAATGCAAACCATCTTTGGTGATGGCTCCAATCAAAACCAGGGCGTACTGGGGAAATTGTTTTCTGCAGGTAAACGATTGCTTACTGGAGAAAGCCTGTTCATGACTGCATTTACCAATATGGTGAATGGCAAGAAGAAAGTTTCTTTTGCATCACCCTATCCCGGAAAAATCATCCCACTCGACCTGCAACAGTTGGATGGCAGAATCATTTGCCAGAAAGATTCATTCCTCTGTGCAGCCAAGGGAGTATCAGTTGGCATTGCTTTTCAGCGAAAACTGGGAACCGGATTGTTTGGTGGCGAGGGATTCATCATGCAAAAACTGGAAGGAGATGGATTGGCTTTTGTGCATGCAGGTGGACACGTATTTGAACGTTATCTCACTCCAGGAGAAGTCCTGAAAATCGATACAGGATGTTTGGTTGCATTCACCCAAACCGTAGACTACGACATTGAATTTGTTGGCGGGATAAAGAATACCATTTTTGGAGGAGAAGGACTCTTCTTTGCAACCCTGAAAGGTCCGGGTAAAATCTGGATTCAAACGCTGCCGATCAGCAGACTGGCAAGCAGGATCATGTCGTATGGAACATTCAACAGAAAAGAAGAGGGTAGCATCTTAGGAGGATTTGGCAATATGTTGGATGGGGATGGATACTGATCATCAATCATCAACTAAAATAAAAATCCCACTCAAACGAGTGGGATTTTTTTATAACTAGGTTTAAGAATCAAACTACTCTTTTCTTCCGTAAAGATTTCCAAGCAAACGAAGGATTTCTACATACAACCATACCATGGTTACGAGCAATCCAAATGCACAATACCATTCCATGTATTTAGGAGCACCCATGGAAGCACCCTGTTCAATGCGATCGAAATCCAACAGGAGACTCAAAGCCGCAATCGCTGTAATTGCAATTGAAATTCCAATGCTCAACATACTTCCACCCTGCAATCCAGACACATGCACACCAAACAATGAGAGTATAAATGTAATGAGATAGAAAAGTGCAATACCGCCAATTGCAGCGAACATGATTGACTTGAATCTCTCCGTTACGCGAATGATTCTGAATGTATAAAGAAAATACATGGCAATCGCTGTTCCAAATGTTAGGATAACTGCCTGCATCACAATGCCGGGAGCTACTTTTGCAAATGCATTGTTATAGATGGCAGAGATGGATCCAATCACCAATCCTTCCAATAAAGCATAGGCTGGGGCCAGGTATTGTGCCCATACGGGTTTGAACATGAGGATCAATGCAACCACCAGTCCGCCGATAGCACCTCCCATTACATAGCCTTGGATGCTGTTGCCCACAGCAGCCTCATTCCAAACATAGAATGCAGTAGCCATGACCATGATGAAAAGAAATCCAAACTTATTGAGTGTACCACGGAAGGTCATGCTGCCTGATCCAGGTATGTTGATGACACGTCCGAATGATTTTTCCGAAAGAGTGGGATTACTTGAATTGAATAGAGCCATATTGGGTAATTTTGTAGTCTAAATTAATTAATTTCATAATAGTACATGAAACCTCTCATGTACAACCTTGTTAAAGTACAAACAAAAACCATGCCACAAAGGAAAGAAGAGCTACTCAGTGATATCGTCATCAAGTTTGCAGGTGACAGCGGCGACGGTATGCAGCTGACGGGAAGTCAGTTTACCAACAATACAGCACTGCTAGGCATTGATCTTGCTACCTTCCCTGATTTTCCTGCTGAGATCAGGGCTCCTCAGGGAACACTCCCCGGAGTGAGCGGATATCAATTGAGGTTTTCAAGTGATGCTATCTATACACCGGGTGACCTCTGCGATGTATTGGTTGCTATGAATGCTGCAGCATTGAAAACCAATTTGAAGTCTATCAAAAAAGGTGGAAAAGTCATTGCAAATGTGGATGGCTTTGATGCTAAAAATTTAAGACTTGCCAATTACCCTGATGGAGTCAACCCATTAGAAGATGATTCGTTGGGCGCATTTGAAGTCATCAAAATGGATGTTACAAAGATGACACGCGAGGCACTGAAAGACATCCAGATGGGCACCAAAGAAAAAGACCGTGCCAAAAACATGTTTGTATTGGGCTTTCTGTATTGGATGTACAGCCGCGACATGGAAAGCACATTGAATTTCTTGAAAGAAAAATTCGGAAAAAAAGATGAAATCCTCAATGCAAATCTGAAAGCATTGCAGGCAGGATATAATTATGGTGATACCACCGAAACTTTCACAACCCGATACAAGGTTGAGAAAGCAAAAATGCAACCAGGCACTTACAGATCCATCATGGGAAACCAAGCGCTGGCAATGGGTTTGATCGCTGCATCTGAAAAAAGTGGATTGCCCATCTTCTTGGGCTCCTATCCCATTACACCTGCTTCTGATATTTTACACGATTTGAGTAAGATGAAAAACTTTGGCGTAAAAACTTTTCAAGCCGAAGATGAAATTGCAGGCATTACTGCTGCAATTGGTGCAAGCTATGGAGGTGCATTGGGCGTAACAACTACTTCGGGTCCGGGCATTGCATTGAAAGGAGAAGCCATGGGATTGGCAGTGATGCTGGAAATTCCTTTGCTGATCATTGATGTGCAGAGAGGTGGGCCTTCAACTGGACTCCCAACGAAAACCGAACAAAGTGATTTGATGCAGGCATACTATGGCAGAAACGGTGAATGTCCCATGCCTGTCATTGCTGCATCTACTCCCAGCGATTGCTTTGATTCTATATTCGAGGCAACCCGTATTGCATTGCAACACATGACGCCTGTTATGTATTTGAGCGATGGATACATTGCCAATGGAGCAGAACCGTGGAAATTTCCTAAAGCAGAAGATCTTCCAGATATCAAGGTGAGCTTTAAAAAAGGATTGGATGAAGGCGAAGAAAAATTTCTTCCTTACAAACGAGATGAAAAACTTGTTCGTCCCTGGGCAGTCCCCGGAACAAAGGGATTGGAACACAGGATCGGAGGAATTGAAAAACAAGACATCACTGGCAATGTGAGTTACGATCCGGAGAACCACCAACACATGGTAAAGACCCGTCAAGCAAAAGTTGACAAAATTGCTGATTACATACCTGAACAAAAAATTGACAGTGGTGCTGAGAAAGGAAAAGTCTTGGTATTGGGATGGGGCAGTACATTTGGAGCCATCAAAACTGCAGCGCACGAATTGATCCAGGAGGGACATGCTGTTTCCCATGCACATGTCAGATACCTGCGGCCATTCCCCAAAAACCTGGGCAAGATTCTTTCCAATTTTGAAACTGTATTGATACCTGAAATCAACAACGGACAATTGATAAAAATCATCCGCGATGTATATTTTGTAGATGCAAAAGGCTACAATAAAATCAAAGGAACACCGATTACAAAAACAGAGTTGGTGGAAGAAATCAGGAAGTATTTATAAATAAAAAAACCGTCAACTGTTAACAGTTGACGGTTGACAGTTGTGAGATGCTTATTAAATAATTCGCTCTACAATTTTACCTGTCGTCTTCTCTTTTAAAATCAACTTTTTTGTACCATAGTGAGTCATCTCCTCTTTAACGAGATAATGATCTTTATCAAATTCAATCAAGTGACTGTCTTTGGTTACTCCGACCTTTCCTCTCCATTCATCCAACTTCACTGGTTCCCATAATTTTGACTTGGCACTCCTGTATGCTGCATCCAATACTGCATTTACAACATATCCATCATAAAATGTTTCTCTTGGACTTGTTCCTTTTTCAAAACAAGTGAACATTTCAGCGAACATGTGATTGTATCCCAATTCGTTTAATTCATCTCCTACTGGGAACAACCAACCTGAATTGGATTCAGCCTTTTCAGCTACATAATCAGCGCCTTTTCCAGTAGTAAACATATCAAATCCGGTTCTCAAGAAACCATTGATCCAAATGGTACCTTCTGTTCCCATCACCTCATCCCTCAAATCCAGTCCACCTCTGAATGTCCAGCTCACTTCAAACTGTGCAATGGCTCCGTTCTCATATTTTACCAATCCAATTGCATGGTCCTCTGCGTCAATGGGCTTTACCTGTGTATCTGCCCAGCACATGACTTCTACTGGTTTGATATCTTTTCCGATATAGCTTCTTGTTATCTCCACGCAGTGGCAACCCAAATCAAGGATACAACCTCCACCAGCTTGCTCAATATCCCAGAACCAATCACTGTGGGGACCAGGATGGGTTTCGCGTGATTTGGCCCAAAGGATTCTTCCCAATGCTCCATTTCTTACACTGTCATACGCCTTTAAAAATTTCGGAGTATACACGAGGTCTTCCAAATAACCATTGAAGATGCCTGCTTTTTCAACAGCATCCATCATGCGTTTAGCCTCAACAGCATTTCTACCCAAAGGCTTTGTTGTGATAACAGCTTTTTTATGTTTGATGCATAGATTGACTGCATCCTCATGAAGATTGTTGGGCAATGAGATACAAACCATGTTTACATCCGGATGAGCAATAGACTCTTCCATTACGGTTGTATAATGATCACAACCATAATCAACAGCAAACTTTTTTGCCTGCTCTTCTCTTCTTGAATAAATAGAAACAATTCTGTCTTTGCTTCTGAGTCCCTGAATGGAATCAGCATAAAATCTTCCGATGAATCCGGAACCTAACATTGCAATTTTCACCATATGTCGAGATTTAGTTTTTAGGGTTTACGATTATTGGGCTTTCCTGGTGTTGTCTTTAAAAAACAGGAGGAACAAAACTAATATAACTGCGGCAATACCTGCAGGTACCAGCCAAACATTTAACCAATTGGTCACATCATTCACAGTGTACTGATCTTTGACCTTACCAGCTACAATAGATCCAATCAGCATTCCGAGTCCGTAGGTCGCCAATGCAATCAGTCCTTGTGCCTGCGATTTGATCTTCTCGCCTGCTTTTGCATCGGTATAAATCATTCCGCTCACAAAGAAGAAATCATAGCAAACACCATGCAGTAGAATAGCTGCGTACAACATCCATTCACTGGTTGCAGGATTTCCATATCCAAAGAAAGAGAACCTGACAATCCATGCCAGGAGTCCCACTATCAAAATCTTTTTTACTCCCCAACGGGCATAGGCCAGTGGCAACAACAACATGAACAATACCTCCGATACCTGTCCAAGCGACATCTTATTCTCAATGTTGAATGATGTAGGATCGAGTGTCGGGAAAGCCATTTTATATCCGTCTGTCAATGAGGGATTGGCCCATTGATAATAAAACTGTAGTGGTATACATATCAAAACAGATGAGAAAAAGAAAATCAAAAAAGATTTGTCTTTGAACAGCACAAATGCATCCTTACCTATGATCTGAGAAAAATTAGATGGACCAGTTGCAGTGGGTGGTGTCTTGGGAAGCAAAAATGATAGCACGCCCAATACAGCCGCAGAAACCATTGAAATCTGAAATATGGCTACATCCCCGCCAACTCCCATGAATCCAACCAGGTTTACCACTGCAATCCAGGCAATGGTACCAAAAACACGAATGGCAGGAAACTCTTTTTCCGGATTGCTCATGTTGCGCATGGAGATGGAACTTGTCAATGAAATAGTCGGAGCGAAAGTGAGACAATACAGCAGCATTACCCAGAAAAAAGTATCCGGGTCTTTGATATTGATCAATACAAAAAGAATGGCAGCACCGGCAAGGTTGAGGACACCCAATACTTTTTGTGCCTGGAAAAACCTGTCAGCAAGCATGCCTACAAAGAACGGTGCAACGATCATGGCGATGGAAAATGCAGCATATGCATTTCCAACCTGATCACCTGTTGCATGCAACTGATCGGTCATGTATTTACTCATTTGTCCATACCATGCTCCCCATACAAAGAACTGCATGAACATCATCAAAGAAAGCTGAATGTTGATTTTAGATTTCATACGCAAGTTTGTGCTTCAAGATACTGAAAAAACTATTTTTTATCCCCTTTGTAAAGGCATACTTCTTTTAGTCCGCATTGGCTGCACTTGGGACTCCTTGCGAGGCAGGTATACCTTCCATGTAGGATCAACCAATGGTGTGCTTTGTGAATCAGTTCGTCTGGAAGATGTTTGATCAATTGCTTTTCAGCTGCAAGTGGTGTTTTGGCATTTTTGGTGAGTCCCAAACGCGCAGAAACCCTGAACACATGGGTGTCTACCGCCATATTGGGCTGCTTATCAATCACGGATGTAATCACGTTGGCAGTTTTCCTGCCCACACCAGGCAACAAAACTAGTTCATCAACCGTCATGGGAACCTCCCCATTGAATTTTTCCAGCAGCATCTTGGCCATTCCTATCAAATGCTTGGTTTTGTTGTTGGGATATGAAATACTTCTGATGAGGGGAAACAATGTATCAAAATCAGTTGCCGACAATGCAGCCGGATCAGGGAACTGCTGAAACAACCTGGGTGTGGTCATGTTTACCCGCTTGTCGGTGCACTGAGCAGATAAAATCACAGCCACCAATAATTGAAAGGGACTGTCATAGATCAGCTCCGTTTCAGCTTCGGGAATGTGCTTGCTAAAATAATCGATGATAAACTGGTAACGTTCCTTTATCCTCATATGAATCGGCGAGGAAGTTACAACGAAAATACCTTAGGTCGTTGGCAAGTGACCCTGCTGTGCATAATAGATGATCTTGTCTATTGTTGTCTGCTGCGGTGCATATTTTGCGGGTGATAAAGTATCCAAGGTTTGCTCGTAGCCCTTATAAATTTCCAATAGAAAATGATTGTCTTTTAAAAAATCTTCATACATACCTGATTCATCCTCTGAGAGTTCATGATAGAAATACCTCAGCATTTCATTTATCATTACCTCATTCATAATCAAGCTTTTAGAAATTAGTTTTCAATGGGTGTTCAGCACTATAACGGGGATGAGATGCAAAATATTGTGTGAAAGGAATGATCACTGTTCTTTGATCAAATAAAGATCCTCATTGTCTTTTTTCATCAGGTATTGTTCCCTTGCAACTTTCTCTTTCCAAGATGGATTGGTCTTCATCATTTCCACATCGGTGCGTGTTTTTTCAATTTCTTCCAGGTAATACTTCTTCTTTTGTTTCAACGCATTCAATTCCGTTCTGTATTGCATGTGCAGAAAAAGATTGTTGTGGTCGAAAAAAAGCATCCAAACGATGAAGAACACCGAGACAACAATGTATTTGTTCTTGAAAAATCTGATAATTTTCATAACAGCAAAACAAAATTAGGAAAATAACTGCTGGCAAGGTGGGATGAGGTTAACTTTGTACACGCATCCTACAGATGGTGCAATAAAAATGGAAAAATCAAACTTTGTAGATCAGATAAGGGTGTTTTGCAAAAGCGGACACGGAGGAGCAGGAAGCAAACATTTCATGCGCACAAAATTCAATCCCCAGGCGGGTCCGGATGGAGGCGACGGAGGAAGAGGAGGACATATCATTCTGAGAGGAAATAAAAACCTGTGGACACTCCTACATCTACGTTACTATAAAAATGTTGTTGCAGAAAATGGACAGGGTGGCAATAAAAACAATATGACGGGTAAAGACGGGAAAGATATCTTCATTGAAGTACCGCTCGGGACCGTTGCAGTGGACGAAGAGACCGGAAAAAAAGAAATCGAAATACTGGAAGACGGGCAAGAGTTTGTATGGGTGAAGGGAGGAAGAGGTGGACTGGGAAACAAGAATTTTGCGACCGCTACGCGTCAAGCTCCTGAATATGCTCAACCAGGCGAACCAGGTATTGAAGGATGGAAAATATTGGAATTAAAGGTATTGGCAGATGTTGGATTGGTGGGCTTCCCCAATGCTGGAAAGTCAACACTGCTTTCAAGCATGACTGCAGCAAAACCGAAAATTGCTGATTATGCATTTACAACACTTACACCCCAGTTGGGAATGGTAGAATACCGCGAGGGCAGATCTTTCTGCATCGCAGACCTTCCAGGAATCATCGAGGGAGCTGCAGAGGGCAAGGGACTCGGGCACCGTTTTCTGAGACATATCGAACGAAATCCGGTGCTGCTTTTTCTCATCCCCGCAGACAGCAAAGACCATAAAGAAGAGTGGAACATCTTACTCAACGAACTTGAACAATACAATCCGGAATTGCTTGACAAAAAATTCATCATCGCCATCAGCAAAAGCGATATGCTGGATGATGAATTGAAACAAGCCATCAACAAAGAACTTCCATCCAATATCCCACATGTGTTTATTTC
>JBEAYH010000027.1:0-4475 GCA_041159435.1 Bacteroidota bacterium
CGATGGTATCGATTTGCTTTTCTTTTGCTTCCCTGATCAGATCGAATGATTTGATGCCACAATCAAGTGTAATCAAAAGGCTAAAATTATTTTTCTCGGCGTATTCAATTCCTGCAGCAGACAATCCGTATCCCTCTTTGTAGCGATCTGGTATATAATATTCAATGCGCTGCGATGGGGAAACAAATTGTAGAAAATCATACACAATTGACACAGCTGTTGTTCCATCCACATCATAATCGCCGTAGATCAGTATTTTTTCATTCTCTTTGATAGCGCGGATGATTCTTTGTGATGCATGCTTCATGTCTTTCATGAGAAAGGGATCATGAAGATTATCCAGAGATGGTCTGAAAAATTCTTTTGCTTCATCAAAGGTATGGATACCCCTGTTGGATAGCATATTGCAAATAATGGGATGAATGCGCAACTCCTGACAAAGTTTGTCAGACATCACCTGATCATATCGCTTGAGTTTCCATCTTTTTTCTAATGAGCTCATCAACGCTTTCTTTCAGTTGTATATCTCACCAATGATTCCAGGCTTTCTCTTGCTTCTGAGGGAGGGAATTGATTCAGAATTTCAAGTGCTTTTGATTTGAATTCATTCATTTTTCCAATCGCGTATTCAATTCCGCCTGAGGTTTCAACTTCTTTTATAATTTGTTGAACACTTTCTTTTCTTCTGTTGCTGTTTTTAAGCATGTATTTCAACGCTCTTCTTTTGCTGGTGTCAACATTTTTCAATGTATAGATCAGTGGCAATGTCAATTTTTTTTCTTTGATATCGTTGCCCGTGGGTTTTCCAACATCATCCGTGCCGTAATCAAAAAGATCATCTTTGATTTGAAATGCAATTCCGGTGTACTCACCAAACATTTTCATTTTCTCTACAACATCAGGATTGTTATTGGATGATTCTGCCCCTGCAGCACATGCAGACGCCAGCAGGGAAGCAGTTTTGTTTCTGATGATACTGAAGTAATCATCCTCTGTGATGTTCAGCAATCTTGATTTTTCAAGTTGCAGCAATTCGCCTTCACTCATTTTGCTTACCGCATCTGATAGAATATGAAGTGTGTTGAAATCTTTGTTGTCTAAAGAGAGCAGGAGTCCTTTTGCCAACAAATAATCGCCTACCAAAACCGATGCTTTGTTTTTCCAAAGTGCATAAACTGAAAAATATCCTCTGCGATGAGATGCTTCGTCTACCACATCATCATGTACCAATGTTGCTGTATGTAGCAATTCAACCAATGATGCTGCACGATATGTTTTCTCATTCACTTCACCACAAAGCTTTGCAGATAATATGACAAACATGGGTCTGAGTTGTTTGCCCTTGGTTTTTACAACATATTTTAAAATTCTATCAAGCAATGGCACATTGCTTTTCACGGCATTTTTAAATAAATCTTCAAATGCAGTGAGCTCTTTCTGAATGTGTTGGATTGAAGTTGACATTGATGGATAGCAAACTTACATAATATTTTACAGCATGTTTAATGCTTGAATAAACTTACAAAGTGAAAGTCAGTCAAATGCGGGGGTGATTCATTTAATGAGAAATGCTAAAAAAACTTTAAAAAAGGGGAATATGATTGGGAGTTCTAGCTTGAATAGAATTAAATTTGTGGTTCATAAATGTGTTTTTTCAATTTTAATTATAAACTATGATGATGAAAAAGTTATTAATCGTTGCTTTGATCATGCTTTCTGCTTTTGCAGCAGATGCTCAAGTATCAGCTCCTGGTGGTTATGATTGGAGAGATTCTTCTGTTGTTCCGCCTGCTCGCATGCAGCAACATTTTGAATTCATGAACAACCAGTACAATTTTCCTGCTCAACCAAGAAGTCAGTGGGAACTTGGTATCAAATTGGGTGCACCGAGCGTTAGTGGAGATGTTGATGCGTCATTCCCTGGATTTGGATTTGGATTGCATGCAAGAAAGGCACTTGGATATGTTCTTTCAATCAGAGGTGAATATACTTATGGAAATGCACGTGGGGTCGGTCCAACGCATATTGCAGTAAGACCTACATTCAATTCAGCTTGGGAGGGTAGATATCCCAATGGAAATTTTTATTATAATTATAAAACAAGTGTGCATGAGTTTTCTCTGCAGGGAGTTGTTAATTTGAATAACATTAGTTTCCACCGTGCGGAGCCAAAGGTGCTCTTGCATGCTATCTTTGGTGCTGGATTTTTGTTGTATGACACAAAAGTTGACGCAACAAATGCTGCTGGAGCAAACTATGCTTTCGCCCCAGGTATGTCGAAGGCAACTGTTAGAGGATTGCTGGATGGAACTTATGAAACCGATGCTGCAACAAGTGGAAGCAGACTCAAACCAACAACGACATTTGGATTGGGCGCTTCTTTCAAAGTATCCAACAAGGTTAATGTATCTCTTGAAAACAGATTGGTGATGACAACAGAGGACCTGATGGATGGGGTTAAATATTATTATGCAACTCCTCAGGGTACAAACACTGCTGCGCCTATCGTTTCAAACAGAAACGATCTTTATAACTTCCTTTCTTTTGGAGTTAATATCAATTTGTTTTAAGCTGACTAACAAATAAAAAAAACTGATTATGAAATTGAATAAAATAATTGCAGCCCTTTTCTTCGGATTATTTCTGTTGGCGGGCCAAGATACGTTTGCTCAGAAAAAAACAAAATCTGTTCAACCACTCTATTGGATCAATCCATTGAACTTTGTTTATTCTGAATTGAACTCTCCTAAGAGAATGAAGATGCCAAAAGTTGTCATTCAAGATGCTGACGGCGATGGGATAGCAGATCAATTTGACAAAGAACCAAAGACACCTGCAGGAGCACCTGTTGATTCACATGGTGTAAGCAGAGATACAGATGGTGATGGTGTTCCTGATTATAAGGATAAACAATTGATCACTCCAACTGAGTGCCAACCAGTTGATGTAAATGGGATTGGCAAGTGTCCTGAACCAGAATGTTGCAAAAACATGGCTGTTGCACCGGTAGGTTGCAGCATGGGCAACGTTCCAAGTGTGGTATTCAAAAAAGGTTCGATTCAGCTCTCCACCGAAGCAATGGCATTGATGGCTTCAACGGCAGACAGATTGAAAAATAATCCAACATGCAAATTGTTTGTAATGGGTTATGCCCAGGCTACCAAGGCTAGTCAGCAGCTCAGCTGGGACAGGGTGAACGCTATCATCAACTATTTGGTTGAAAAGCAAGGCATTGCGGCTGAACGTTTGATCAACAAATATGGACAGGGTGACGGAGATGTTAACACAGTTGATTTCTCTGCTACTGCTGAAAATACTTCTGGTCCAAACACTGTTCCCGCACCTCATCCCAACTTGCGTAAGAACTAACGATTTCTGACAATATTACAAAAGGCCCTCCATGAGGGCCTTTTTTGTGAGCTTTTTAACCTGAAAATGAATGCTTTAGCACTAGTTTCGCATCTGGTTCCAAATGCTTACCTTTGTCCCCCCTTTATGAGATATAGTGTCCTCTTGATATTGTCACTCATGCTCTTTGCCTCTTGCTCCATTTTTAAAAAAGGTAAGAAGCGTGAAAAAGCAGAAGTTGTTCTGAATGAGAAGTCCCGCTTCAGCAAAGTGCTGAAAAGCAAGGACTATGAGTTCAAGTTGAAGATGGCCAATTTCTACTACGATAAGAAGGATTACAGAAAAGCACAGGTGCTCTTCGAAGAGGTATTTCCTGTTTTCAAGGGAACTCCTCAGCACGAGGATTTGTACTACAAATACGCCAATGCCAACTTCAATTTGAGGGATTATTTAACTGCTGAAAATCTACTGAAAGGCTACCTGGAAGTTTTTCCAAACAGTCCCAGAGCAGAAGAAGTAGAATACCTGAATGCATATTGTTATTTTAAGCAATCCCCCAAAGCGGAGCTCGAGCAGGCCAATACCATCAAGGCAATTGGAATGATGCAGATTTACCTTAACAATCATCCCAATTCAAAGAAAAAGCCTGAAGCTGAAGACATTATCAGTAAACTTCAGCAAAAATTAGAAATGAAGGAGTCGCTTTCTGCACAGCTTTATTTCAACGTGGGACATTTCAGGGCAGCGGCACTTGCGTTCACAACCTTGATGAACAATTACCCTGATTCAGACAAAAGTGACGCATATAAACTCATGGCAATCAAGGCATATTATCGATTTGCCAACATGAGCGTTGATCAGAAACAGTTGGAAAGATATACCAAGGTTATAACTGAGGTTGAGGACTTCCAGGACCGCTTCCCGCAAAGTAATTTGCTCAAAGAAGCTGAACGTTACTTAACTTTGTCAAAGAATAACTTAAAAAATATAAATAATGAGCAGACTGCGCAGACAGTTGGGAAGTAATCTGACCAATGTAGCCGAAACAAAGGATTTGAATGAAATCAAGTCAAAAACTGGCAATGTATACGAATCCATTGCAATTATTGGAAAAAGAGCAGCGCAAA
>JBEAYH010000003.1:0-20194 GCA_041159435.1 Bacteroidota bacterium
TGATCCATCATCCCCTCTTCTTTTTCTTTCTTGCGGATACCAAAATTATACCTGAGGTTCAACCCAAATCTGCGGGTATCCCCAAAACGCTCGCCATTGGCCTTCACTGTGCCCTGAGAAAGGAGAAAATTATTGCGGTTGGTATACAAAATGTCGTTCACACTCAATGTAAGCGTTAGCTTTCTTTTCAATAACTGCTGAGAAAGATTGGAATTCATTGCACCAAAAGTGCTCAATTCATAAAACTGAAGTTGCCCTTTGAACCGTACAAATCCCTGAAATGACAATTGCGTTGTTTTCGTCAATTTTAAATTGTGAAAGCTGAATAAGGTCCAGGATCCTCTCCGAAATACCAACGGTGCACCTTCATATTTCCCATCATAATTATTGTGGTTATACTGGGCGCCAATAACAAAGAAATATTTTTTTCCTGGTGGAATTGCAGCAATTCCCCGGAAATACATTTCCCTGTTGCTTCCTACATTGTCATAAGTACGAAAAGCCTGGCGACGACTGGAATCAGCCTGATAAAGCACCTGCGTGAAAATATCTTTTGTCTGGTTGATGCCCACTGCAAACAAAGGACGTTCATCTACAGAAATATTTGCTTCATAATTCTGTGTAAACTGTGGACGCAATGATGGATTGCCTTTCTCGTAAAGAAATGGATCTAAAATTCTAATGGCAGGATTCAATAAACTATACGATGGTCTTGTAATAGATCTCCGATAAACCAAATATCCTCTCAGTTCATACCCTGCAATTTTCATCAATGCACGACTTAAATAGACATATGGAAATGCATCTGTTCGGCGGACGGTAAATGTTGTATCAGTGGGAATGGTTTGCTGGCCGATCATGTTGGTATTCTCTAATCGGAGTCCGGTTTTTAATACAACTGCACCCATGGTTTTAGAGCCCTGCACATATCCAGCATGAATATGTTCGTTGTAATTGTATTGATTTGTACGGCGCAAATCCGGCGTCCTGGCTGAACCACTCAGAAAAAAATACTTGGTATCGTTGTTGAACCAAAGATTTGCTGTCTTGATACCCGATTCAACCGTCCATTTACCTTTTAATTTTTTTAACAGATTGGCCTGATAGGTTATAAAATGTGATTGATTGTTTGCATCTCCTTCAAGTTGCTGTTGCGAAACAAATGGAAGTAAAAAACGGTTGTCCAGTATTTGCTCATTTTGGGAAGGATCAAATGAATAGGAAAGATCCTGGTTGAGTTCAGAACCTGCAGTATCCAATTTGTATTTTGCATTCAATGCAAAATTGGTGTTGATGCTTCTTGCGTTGTTCTCTGTTTGAGACAGTGTTGAAAAAAACACCTGACTATTTGACTTTCTAAAAATCTCTGTTGGATTTTCATTTTCACTTCTTGAACGATTGATATTGATTCTTGCATCAATGCCAACAGTCAGTTTTGAATGTACCTCCCTGCTCAAGCCGGTACCTATATATAATCCATTCCCAGGCGTGATGGTTCGAGAAAACTGCTGCAGCAATGAATCTGCACCCAACTCACGTGCGGTATTGATTTGATCATAGCCGTTTCGCTTATTCAGGTTAACATTTAAATAAGATGATCGTGGACCATCGCTGTGGTTCAGATTGAAACCTGCAAACTGATTTCCATATGTGCCTTGGTTGAACCCTGCATTCATACTGCCTGTCAACCCAATCTTTACATTTTTTTTGAGGATGATGTTCACTATCCCGCCAACGCCTGATGCATCATACCTTGCAGAAGGCGTTCTTACCAATTCCACACGATCAATGGCAGAAGGTGGAAGGCTTTTCAACATAGTGGCAATATCAGCAGCACTCATTCGTTGTTCACGTCCATTGATCCAGACTGTCGAAGGACTCGTACTGTTCAAATAAACATTCCCGTCCTGATCTATGAATAAACCCGGGATTTTTTCCAATACTTCAAAAGCATGTGTCGACCCAAGTGCAACAGGTTCGGGATCAACAATGGTCTTGTCATCTTCCTGACGCATGAGCGGTTTACGTGCAATCACAACAATACCTTTCATCATTTTTGCATCACGGATCAATGAAAAGACAGTATCAATATTTTTATTGACAAGCAGATTTTTTTTAATAGTTTCAAAAGAAGATGCTTCTACCCGAATGGTATACCTTGACTTGGGTACAGTCACCCGAATCATTCCAATACTGTCGCTGACCCGCATCCAATTTTTTGAACTATCTAAAACATTATATATAGAAACAGTTGCACCTGCAACGGATTCTTTGTTTTGATCTATTAAACGAATAGACAGGACATATTGTGCACGCAATCCATTGATAGCCAGGAATAGAACCGTAAAAAAGAGGAAAATTTTTCTCATGACCATGACCGCAACTTCAATTGGGGGCGCAAAGATATTCAATTAACAAGTATTCCCTCTCAACATGTAACTATGAATTTTGTTTGGTAAATTGAACACAAACCAATCATTGCATGAAACATATAAAAAGGTATGGACTGCTTTTTTTGATGATTACATGGGCCCAACTTTCGTTTGCCCAATCTTTTATGGTTGGTGCAGGCAGCAGAAATATCAACCCAGACAATGATAGCTTGTATATGGCGGGAGGAGATCCCAATCGTCCCTTCATAGATGTGCACGACAGCTTGTACGCAAAAGCTGTTTTTATTGGCAACCAAGAGCAACACATTGTCTTGCTTACATTCGATTGCATAGGATTGATGTATCCGGCCTTGCTTGAAATTCGCGAAAAAGTCAAGCATGATCTGCCATCGGTCGACCCATCAAGAATTGTCATGAGCTCTACACATACACATGCGGGTCCGGATGTAGTAGGCATTTGGGGAAAAAACTTTTCACAAAGCGGTGTGAACCAGCATCACATGCAAAAAATTATTTCATCGGCTGTTGCTGCTATCAAAGAGGCATTTGACAAGAGAACAAATTGTACCATGCAATATGCAGAAGGAAAATTTGGCGAAGATTGGGTGAAAAATATTTCTGAGCCCAATGAGATTGACAGAACCATCAGTGTAGTCAGATTCATCAATCAAGAAAAAAGGTCTATAGCAACGCTCACCAATTTTGCCTGTCATCCAACCATCATGGATGATGCAACCAGAGCTGCCAGCTCAGATTATGTATGGGGATATTATCATTACCTGGATTCAATCCAAGGTGGTATAAACATGTTTTTACAAGGTGCCATCGGGGGATGGATTCAACCGGAAGATGTTCCTTCTTCATTTGACAATGCGCTCCACTACGGAAGATCCATGGGAAGCTATGTCTATTCAATGTTATCAACTGCAAGAAAAAATAAAAGCAATCAAATTGTTTTCAAAAGCAAGAGCGTAACATTCCCCATGAAGAATCAGGGTTTTTCAGTTCTGTCAAAAGCAGGAGTGATCAAACGTGTATTCGGAGAAACAGTTGCTTCAGAAATTGCAAGTTTTTCCATCGGCGATGCACAGTTTGCGACACATCCGGGTGAAACCGTTCCTGCCATGGGACTTCAAACAAGATCGCTGATGAAAGGCGATGGTCCAAAGTTTGTAATGGGACTCTCACAGGATGCACTGGGATATATTTTAAAACCAAGTTTTTTTACAAACGGTAATAAAATACCTCACAGTGAATATTTAACAGGCATGAGCATTGGTCCAGATACCATGAAAATCATCATGGATACACTGCAAACGCTCTTATCAAATCAATAGAGAACAAATCATTTCATCAAAAAAACACAGAATCATGTCAACCCAAAATTTCAGCAACCACACAAGAATGCATGCACCCTTTCATTATGTTTCAGCTCCACTGTTGCTACTTGGAATCATTGGAAGCATTGTGAATTTAATCAACAGCCAACCCGGAAATTATTACAGTGCATCACTGCTGGTATTGGTTTTCTTTTTATTGCTACTAATTGGAGCGATGGTGAGAACATACGCCCTGAAAGCACAAGACAGGGCCATTCGTGCGGAGGAAAATCTGCGTCACTTTATACTAACTGGCAAACCATTTGACAGCAGATTGAATATTCGTCAAATCATTGCCCTGCGATTTGCATCAGATGAGGAATTGCCGGCACTGGCTAAAAAAGCTGCAGAAGAAAAATTACGTTCAAAAGAAATCAAACAGCAAATCAATCATTGGAGAGAAGATAATTACAGAATATAAATCACTGTATCAATTGTTGTTTTCTTTCCAATCAACTGTAACAACAATTTCATTTTTTCTAGCAATGATTTGATAGGGCGGGTTGTATCCCAGATATCGAAAATTGCCAATGGTCTTGATTCCTTTTTCATCAAGCATCTGTTTCAACTGATCAGCATGCTTGCGAATCGATGCATCGTTTGCATATCCTCCAAACTCAATTGCAGCAGCATATTCACCGGGTGTTTCATGAATTTCCACCTTTGCATCATTCGGCCTGGGTAAACTGCTGACGGTATAATTGGATGGCATTACAAAACTCATGGAAGATTCTTTATCATTGATATCCATGTGCACAGGAGATGTCATGGCAATCTTGGTAGATGAAGCATTGTCACCAAAAATATAACCGGCAATTTTTCGAAAGCCACTGCTAGAAAGCTCCCGGTAGGATTTTGCAGTTGATTTTATCGTTGCAAAGGTCGCAGGCGGATAATACCGCAACTCAAATTCCTTCTCAGATTTTACAATTCGGTATGGCTGTTTCTCAATATTTGAATTGGAAATGGACATAAATGATTGAAACGCGATAAAAAGAACACTTAATATTAAAAGTATGACCCACATTGATTTCATCCCAAGTTATTTGAAAGATAACATATAAAATATGATTAGTGTTTAGCAAAAAATCATAAATAGGAGATAATATTTGATAAGCCGCAGGTTTGCCTCGAATTTTGATGAAAAATTATGAGTAAGTTTAATCTGAAATTGAACATCATATGAAAAAGATACTTCTGCTCTTTGGGCTTTTATTACATATTAGTTTTTTACTGATTGGACAGACCTTTGAAGTCACCCTCCCCGCAGAGCTTTCAAAACAACCCTTGGACGGCAGATTGCTGATCATGCTTTCTAAAAATCCAGCTGGTGAACCTCGTTTTCAAATCAGCGATGGCCAGGAAACACAACAAATTTTCGGGATGGATGTGGATGGCTGGAAACCTGGAACCACCGTGCGCTTGAATGCAAATGCCTTTGGATATCCTGTAGAAAGCATCCAAAAAATCAAAAGCGGAACATACACTGTTCAGGCACTGTTGCACATATATGAAACATTCAAAAGAAAGGATGGACATCAGGTGAAACTCCCCATGGATCGAGGAGAGGGACAACACTGGAACATAGCACCTGGTAATATTTATTCTCAGCCTGTTGCGGTGAATTTTAAAAATGATGCCTCTTTCAAAATAAATATCAAAATCAATAAAGTCATCCCCCCCATCAAAGAACCGGAGGATACTAAATATGTAAAGCATATCAAAATCCAATCGAAACTGTTGACCGAATTCTGGGGAAGACCCATGTATCTTGGAGCACATGTCCTGTTGCCGGAGGGATGGGATACGCACCCCGATGTAAAATATCCTTTGGCAATTTTTCACGGACATTTTCCAGATGATTTTGGTGGATGGAGAACAGAGCTACCAGATCCCAACCTAAAACCAGACACCGTAAAACGATTCAACCTGATTGGTTACAATAAAATTGTACAACAGGAAGCATATGATTTTTATAAAAAATGGACGGGACCCAATTTCCCAAGAGTCATTGCCATAGAAATTCAACATGCCAATCCTTATTACGATGATTCGTATGCAGTCAACTCTGCAAATCTTGGTCCTTATGGTGATGCCATTACATATGAACTGATCCCTGAAATTGAAAAACGCTTTCGCGGTATTGGGAAAGGATGGGCAAGATTCATGTATGGAGGAAGCACGGGTGGATGGGAAGCATTGGCTGCACAGGTGTTCTATCCAGATGAATACAATGGAAGCTACGCTGCGTGTCCGGATCCCATCGATTTTCATCATTATATGACGGTTGATCTGTACAATGATAAAAATGCATATTACCGTGAAGGTCCCTTCAGAAGTACAATGCGTCCGGGTCACCGCAATTACCTGGGACATGTAGATGCCATGGTGCGGGATATGAATCACAGAGAATTGGCGCTTGGCTCTAAAAGCAGAAGTGGTGATCAGTGGGACATCTGGGAAGCCGTGTACTCACCTGTGGGAAGCGATGGTTACCCTGTCCGGATTTTTGATAAAAAAACTGGAGATATCAATAAGCGTATTGTAGAACATTGGAGAGAAAATTACGATCTGACACATATCATTCAACGCGACTGGCCAAAGATTGGTGAAAAACTGAAAGGGAAAATTCACCTTTATGTGGGTGATATGGATAATTATTATTTGAACAATGCAGTTTACAATGCAGAAGATATGTTGAAGCAATTGAAAAACCCATCCTGTAATTGTGAAGTAGATTATGGAGACCGTGCAGAACATTGTTGGAATGGAGATCATAAAAATCCAAACTATATCAGCAGACTCCGTTACCACAGCATGTTCATTACAAAGTGGGTCGAAGAAATAAAATCACGTTCACCAAAAGATGCTGATTTGAATTCATGGAGATATTGATTCAATGTTAATTGATTGAGAGCTATTCATTGCATATTGTTTTCATTTCTAATTGCTTGCTTGTATATCAATGCAAGTGCACAATCGCGTTATACTATCAAAGAAGGTGATCCGAATGGCATCAACAAATGGTACATGGGCCGACAGATCGCTCATGTGATGAGTCATTTTGGGGTAGATTGGTTAGAGCGACCAGAGAGAAATTTCGAGGAAAACACAACTCAGTTGATCAAAAATCTACAACTGAAACCGGGAATGAATATTGCTGATATTGGAGCTGGCAGTGGATACCACAGTAGATTGATGTCAAAACTGATTGGGAAAGGCAAGGTCTTTGCAGTAGATGTGGAGCCCATCATGTTGTCCTATCTGAAACAGGGCATAGAGCAGGAAAATTTGCAGAACATCGTTCCCGTATTAGGAACAACATCATCCGTCTCGCTGCCCAATGAAAGCATTGATTTGATGCTGTTGGTAGATGTGTACCATGAATTTTCAGATCCTTTTGAAATGGCAACATCGATGTACAAAGCACTCAAGTCAAACGGTAAAATTGTGCTTGTAGAGTTCAGGGCCGAAGACGATGCGGTTCCCATCAAACCCATTCACAAGATGAGTGAAGCGCAGGCTGTAAAAGAAATGAAAGCAGCAGGATTCCAATTGGAGAAAAATATCAAGAATCTACCCTGGCAGCACTGCATGATTTTTACGAAAAGAAACAACAACTGACGTAAAGTATCACCGGAACATATACTGAAGTGTAATTGGAGCTTAAATAAACTGTAGATAAATAATATTTTTAATGCAGAAAAGATATCAATAAATTGTAGCATGAATATTTTGGTATTATGCACAGGCAATTCATGTCGTAGTCAAATTGCACATGGCTATCTTGAACATTTTGTTGGGAACAAGGCAAACATTTACAGTGCTGGTGTTGAAACACATGGGGTCAATCCTAGAGCAATAGCAACCATGAAAGAGGATGGCATTGACATTTCTCATCATACATCCAACAATGTTGAAGAGTACAAAGGCATTTCTTTTGATTATGTGATTACTGTTTGCGACAATGCAAAAGAACGCTGCCCATACTTCCCATCCAATGCTGAAAAATTTCATTACAATTTCCCAGACCCTGCAAAAGCAGTTGGTACTGATGAAGAAATTGAACAGGAGTTTCGCAGGGTTAGAGACATGATCAAGAAATATTGTTTAGACTTTGTAAAGACCTACCTGAAATAAATCATACAAGCTATTGACTGTTGAGACCTTTCTGCCAGTCTGAATGATCTATGTTCCTGGTTAGAACTAACTTTGAACATTGAATGGCAAAACGCGTTTTCTATATATTTATTTTGTTCATCTGCATGCTGAAATCCGCAGCACAACAATTGTATTACAGCGCTCCGGAATCTGGTGTAGAACAGTTGATGAAATACGAATCCATAGGCAGAGTAGGTAAAAACATTTTATTATCAAGAGAACGGAAACGCAAACAGATCATCAGTGTTTTTGCAAATGACATGAGCCTGATAAGAGAAAATGAAATGTCGCTTTTGCCAAAAGATTTATTGGATGTTGACTTTATCAATACAGGTGATAAAGCAATCATTTTCTACCAATACCTTGAAAAAAGCAATCTCTACCTTGCGAGTATACACATAGATGAAAACGGTAAAATCATCAATGATATAGTTATTCATGATTCAACCCATATTGAAAATATTGCTGAATTTCCTTTGTTTCAAATCATCAGCAATTCAGCCAAAACTTTTTTCACCTTTCTATTAATGGATAACAGCAACGAACAAATGACTAAAATAAATAGTTCGTTGTATAATAGCAAGATGCAAAAAATTGAACGGGCCGATTTGATCATCTCAACGCCAAATGGAACTGAGAAATTGAGTCAATTTCAACTTGACAATGAAGGAAATCTTTTTTTTGTACGCAGCGAAATTGGAGATGCTACTGGCAATATTTCACGTTCAGATATCTTGATCAAGTCGAAAGGTTCCAATCAAATAAAAGACGCTACGATTCAATTCAATAAAATTGGAATCAAAGAAATCAAAACCGCCATTGATCATGTCAACAACAAAATAATCGTGGCAGCCATTTTTTTTGGCGGGAAAAAAATGAATGCGCAGGGAATATTTTCAATGCTGGTCGATGCCAAAACCGGAAGCGTATCAAATTGGCACCAGGAATTTTTTTCTGACAGCTTGAGAAAAGAATTGAAAGTAAAACATACACCTTTTATCAGAACATTTGATGATTACTATTTGGATCAAGTAATCCCCTATACCAATGGCGGATTCACACTTATCATAGAACAGCGATTTACTGAGGGGAATAGGGGAATTGTATCCGAAAATCGATCGTTTATTTCAGAACCCCTTCCTCCGAGGGTTGTATACAATGGAAACAGCAGTGAAGGCGCACTCTTCAGCATCATCAGAAATCCATATGAGGCTTTTCAAATACCTATTGAAACCTCTTCAAGATCATATGCACGAAATGTTGCGGGTAATCTTTTGGTACTGTCAATGGATAATCAAAGCCAAATAATCAATGCGCAGATTGTAAGAAAAGAGCAAGATGAAGTAAGAAGTTCACATACCATCTCTTATACAACGATTAAAAACTTGAATGGAATCAGATTTATATACAATGAAAAAGAAAAAAATGAATTGAGTTTGCGGAGTGCAAGTTTTTTTCCTGATGCACGCATCAAAAGATACCCTGCTGCAAAAGGTACGGTCCCTAATATGCGTCTTCTGCCCAGGTATGCAACCCAAATTGGCCCGAACGAATGCATCATGCCTGCTGTCAAATCAAGTATTGGAAGCTTTGTACGCGTTGTATTCTAGCACAACATTGAAACAATTGAAATTTCATTATATTCAGTATATAATTAATCAAATGATTTTAAACAACATGCTGCGCAATAATCTTTCATTGTTTATCATATTGACTTTGACATTGCTGTCTTGTTCTACCAATAAAAACATCGGTCAGAGCAAGGATTGGATTAGTCTGTTTGATGGAAAGACATTCAATGGTTGGAAGCTGGGTGAAAATCCGGGCACTTTTACTATTGAAGATGGAAGTATCAAAGTAGCCGGTCCGCGTTCACATCTCTACTATGATGGTCCGGTGTTGAACCATGATTTTAAAAATTTTGAGTTCAGAGCACAGGTCATGACAAAGCCTGGATCGAATTCCGGTATATATTTTCATACTGCATTTCAGGAAAAAGGTTTCCCTGATAAAGGCTTTGAAGTTCAGGTCAACAATTCACATACAGATTGGAAAAGGACAGGCGGACTCTATGATATAAAAGATACAAGAGAAGTTTTTGTAAAAGATGATACCTGGTATACAGAATACATCCGGGTTGAGGGGAAACATGTAATCGTGAAAATAAATGACCAGGTAGTAACAGATTGGACACAGCCAGAAGATTTTGTACCGGCAAAAAACCACCTCAACCGTATCATTGCATCTGGAACTTTTGCGCTACAAGGTCATGATCCAAAAAGTATTGTTTACTACAAAGACATCCTGATAAAACCGCTGAAATAATTATTTTATTTACAATAGTATAGTATAAAAACAGAATAATTAATTGTCTGTTTTTGATACCCCTATGTTATAAACACGTTCAATAATTTCTTCAGTAGTTTCATTCAACTCTAACCTTTTGAGCTGAGTATTTTTGATCCAATCATAGAAATGTATAGAAAAATTTTCATCAACATTTTTGATAGACTTTACACCAAAACTTCTTACGAGTGCCTCTGCATTGCACTCCTGCTCATATTGACCTGAAATAGGTATGACCATAAGTTTTTTGCCTAGAAAAAGGGCTTCTGCAGGAGTTTCAAATCCTGCGCTTGTAATAATACCATGGCAAGAAATTAAACTTTTGTTGAAAAATTCTTTATTTACTGGAAAGAACTTTATATTTCTGTCTTCATGAATATTTATAATATCACCAGAAAATATATGAAATTTAAATTTGTTCAACTGATGAAAATATTTTTGCAAAATATCCAATGTAAACTGTGAAAGATAAACTGTAAAGTGTCCATCGTCTTGAGGATCAGCTTGTAAAATTGATTTTTTTATAACCGGCTGAAATATAAATCGATCATATTTCTCAAAATGCAAACCAATATTTCTAGAGCCTTTGGCATAATTAGATAAAATGAATTCACCTAATAAATCCTTTTTTTTAGGCCTTGGCACTTGTTTACTTATAAAACTCGCTTGATGGCCAAAATGGACGGAATATTTTCCTTTTAATCTGCATGCCATGGAGGTGATTGATTCGAAATCGTTGATAATTAAATCATATTTTTCAATGGGCAGGTGTTTGGCTTCTCTCCATGCCTGTTTAAGTCGAATATTATTGATCGTTTTTTTAATATCAATAGCCCCATTTTCTTGATTATATGCAAGGCTAATCCCTCTGCTTTTATATGCCACAGGAAGATCAGATTTTAATTGAAAATTAGATCCGCTTAGAAATATATCAACATCTCCATATTTTTTTAAATATGGATAAATTTCTATAGCCCTGCTGATATGCCCATTCCCAGTTGCTTGAACTGCATAAAATATTTTAAACCTCTTAGCGTGCAACATAGATTGATTTAAAGAATAGACTTACTTCATCTGTTATAACATTGATGACAGGAATTTCGTTATCTCTTTTCAATGTTATGACTTCCGTCTTTGTAATGGCAGTTTCTCTATAATGATATATCTCCCAATACCCTTCATTGTACTCCAATGATGTGAGGTTTTCAATCCAGTCACCACTGTTTAAATAAGTAACTGAACCTTTTTCAGTTTTCACTTCTCTTATCTGTGGTTGGTGTATATGCCCACATATTACATTGTCATAACCGTTTTCAATGGCCAGTTCTGCGGCTGTCTGCTCAAAATTTCCAATCCATGCAACAGCTTTTTTGACACTGTTTTTGACTCTTTTACTCAAACTCATTTTTTCTTTCCCAAATATTCTCAGAACCCAATTGATAGCACGATTCATTAAAATAAGAAAATCATATCCATGCCCCCCAAGTTTGGCAATCAGTTTTGCACTTCCTTTGGTAGTGGCATCAAATACATCTCCATGGAAAATCCATGTTTTTTGTCCATCTATATCTATAACAAGTTTATCGACCAATTTTAAATTCCCCAGTTGTAGTCCGCTGTATCTTCTCAATGTCTCATCGTGGTTACCAGTAATATAAATGACCTCTGTACCCTTTGCCATGAGACTGAAAATCTCCTTGATGACTTGCATATGTGATGCAGGGAAATAATGCTTCCTGAATTGCCAAATATCTATAATATCACCATTAAGAACCAGTATCTTAGGTTGAATACTTCGTAGATAACTTACCACTTCTGCTGCATGGCAGCCATATGTACCAAGATGAATATCACTCAACACGACCAGATCAAGGAGGCGTCTGTTCATATAGATGTTTTTCAAAGTTCCATCTATACATGTATATAATCAGAAAATCAAGATTAATAAATCTTCAACTTAATTTAACGCAATTGTTATTGACTGAACTCAGCATAGAGGTGTTGAATAAGTCCATCTGCAAGCCCAATTTTGGGAACAAGTATTTCTTCAATATCTGCCCATTTCATGATTTGAATATAAATTAGCAAAGCAGGAACAATCACATCAGCCCTGTCCTCACGTAAATTATAATTACGGATTCTATCTTCTAAGGTACAGGAAGAAAATTCCTTGTAATAATCTCTAAGCAAATTGATATCTAAAGATTTGCCGTCTTTCTTTTTGCTGAGTGAAAAGACCTTGTTGATATTGCCACCCGTTCCTATGGCGATGATATTTTTAATACCCTTAACATTTGTACGTATTTCATTTTTCATGAGGTCCCAATCTTCATCTACAACCATCTCTTTCAATAAACGGATGGTTCCAATATTAAATGATCTTTTATAAATCAATTGATTATTACTAAAAAATGTTACCTCTGTGCTACCGCCCCCCACATCTATATATAAATAACTATTATCCGTGTTGAGATGTTCGGCAATGTGTGACTCATAGATCAAAGAAGCTTCAAAATCACCGCTGATAACTTGAATATTGATACCTGTCTCAAGAAATATTTTTCTAACAACCTCCGACTTGTTTTTTGCATCGCGCATAGCACTGGTAGCAACAGCAATGTGTTTATCAACCCGATAAGCATTCATCAGATGAGCATACGCCTTCATGGTTTGAAGTATCATCCCTTTTTTGGGCTTTGATATTTCACCTGTTTCAAAAACATCAAAGCCTAGTCTCAGTGGAACGCGAACAAGATTTAATTTATTAAACCTCGGACTGCCTTTCTCAGGAGTTATCACTTCACTGATGAGAAGTCTACATGCATTGGTGCCTATATCAATTGCAGCTAGCCTCAATAATAATTCACATTATTTTCTTGATAGGTATCGGTAGATTTCTTGTTGCGATCTTACCGCTTTGTCTCTACGTGAAGTTACGTAGTTGTTGTGGAAATCAGCATCTAGTATTCTGGCTTTTACATTGTCTTTTAGCTGAATTTGTAAAATTTCAATCAACTCGTTTTTAAGTTTCGGATCTATAACAGGACAAGCCGCTTCAATTCTATGATCAAGGTTTCTGACCATCCAATCAGCACTTGATATATATACATGGGAATCACCATTGTTGTGAAAAACCATAACCCGTGCATGCTCTAAATATTCATCAACAATGCTGATAGCATATGGAGTTTTCTCTTTTTTCTTTAATATTTTTTTTGCACTGTAAATTCCGCGAATGATTAAATCTACTTTTACACCCACAGTGCTGGCTTGATAAAGTTTATCTACAAGGGTTATATCACTTAGTGAATTGAGTTTTAAAATGATTGATGCTGGGTGACCTTTTTTCGCTGCTTTGATCTCCTTGTCTATCAACTGATTGATCTGCTTTCGCATTCGGTTCGGACTAACCAACAAAGTATTGCACTCATTCAGTACCTGTTGATGCGACAATGGGTTTTCGAGAAAATAAAATATTTTATTGATATCTGCCATGATATTTCGATTGGAAGTCATAAGACAATGATCTCCGTAAATATTAGCAGTTTTCTCATTTAGGTTACCTGTACTCACAAATCCATATTGAATTGTTTTGTTCTTAACACGTTTCTTGATCACACAAATTTTAGCGTGTACTTTCATACTAGGTATACCTAGTATAACTTTCACTCCCTCTTCTTCAAGAATTGATTTCCATTCTAGATTTGCTTCTTCATCAAACCTTGCTTTCAGTTCAAGCATCACCTCTACTTTTTTGCCGTTGCGTGATGCATTTACCAATGCGTTGATCACCCTTGATTCAGATGCCAATCGATACGCAGTTATTTTGATAGATTGTACCTCAGGATCCATCGCTGCTTCCCTGAGTAAATCAATGATTGCATTAAACGAATGATATGGGAAATGCAAGAGTACATCTTTCTTATGAATGACATCTGTAACCCTAGTAGTACTTTTTAAATCTGGGTGTGTCAATGAATATTTTTTTCTCTTTTGTGCAGAGAAAACATCCGGGAAATCCATGAAATGCTTGAAATTGTGTATGCGCCCCCCCGGAATGATACTTGAATTGTTATCAATTTTTAATTTCTTTGTAAGAAACATCAACAAGCCACTGTTCATCTCTTTATCATATACAAACCTTACAGGTTTTCCTCTCCTTCTTTTCTTCAAGCCTTTCTGCATTTTTTCTACCAATGTGGTATGCACATCACTGTCTAGGTCAATTTCAGCATCTTTGGTAACCTTGAAAATATGTGATTCAAAATAATCAAATCCAAAATAAGTGAATATATAAGGAAGATTCACACGAATGATATCCTCGAGTAAAATGATATGTGTTTCATTTCGTTTTGTTGGCAATTCAATAAATCTTCCTAAAGATCTCGAAGGAATTTCTATAAGTGCATACTGTTGTTTATATGCAGAATATTTTTTCCGCATAACTACTCCTAAGTAAATGCTCTTGTCTCGGAGATAGGGAAGTTCTGGTAAACTTTCAATCATGAGCGGAATGATGTTCGAACGAACTTCTTTATCGAAAAATTCTATTACGAAATCTTTTTGCTCTTTGGTAAGTTGTAGATCGTTTTTAATGAAAACGCGCTCTTTCTTCATTTCCTGCTGAATAGCCCTCCAAATGCGGTCAAATTCACTTTGCTGGTTGAGTACTGTGTGCAGAATATCGCGCAATACTTCGTTTGGCCTTTCTTCCAGATGGAAATTCAATTTTGATTTTTTTTCAGAAAATTCCACCATACGCTTCAATGTTGCAACACGAACACGAAAAAATTCATCCAGATTATTAGAAAAAATTCCCAGGAAGCGAATACGCTCTTTGAGTGGAACTGAGGTGTCATTTGCTTCCTGTAAAACCCGGGCATTAAAACTTAACCAGCTTATATCTCTTGCTACAAATGGGTAATTATGCATGCAAGGAAGATACCTATTTCATAGACCTAAAATCAGGTTTTCATTTTAACAAAAAGTGAAATTTTAAAAGAAGCTCCACTTATTTGATTTACTATGTTTGTGAATAAATTGAAATCAACAAGAATAAGGTGTTTAAAGTAAGGCTGCTGTAATTAGTTAATGCAATAAACAAATTAGATTGTGCTTGCTTGTTGTTTAAAATATAACTCAGATTGTATGTCGAACATTAACGATAGTGATATCCTTTAAAACCAAGCACTCAAGCGAAATCTTCATATCCGCCTGAACAAAATATTCAATTCTATGTTTTCTTTACATGCATCAAAACATAGAAAAACTAAAGAACGAAATAGAGCAAGAAAGAAGCAGATTATTGTCGCATCCTGTTTACCACAACATCAGTGATCTCGAAAGTTTACAGAAATTTACAGAGACCCATGTTTTTGCTGTATGGGACTTTATGAGTCTTTTGAAATCACTTCAAATCGCACTGACTTCCGTTTCCATTCCCTGGATGCCGGTGGGTTCTGCAGAAACGAGATACCTCATCAACGAAATCGTGCTGGGTGAAGAATGTGATGTAGATGAAGATGGCAACAGAATGAGCCATTTTGAAATCTATTTAAAATCGATGCATCAAATGGGTGCCAATACTAAACCAATCTATGGTCTGATCAAGTCCATCCTGGCTGGCAAACCCATACGAGATGCAATCGTACAATCTTCACTGCATACAAACGTTGAACAATTTTTGAACTATACATTTGAAATTGCTGAAAATGCTCATCCACATGTGAAGGCATCTGTTTTTACATTTGGCAGAGAGGACTTGATTCCGTCGATGTTCATGAAATTTCTTGAAAAAATGCATTCTGAATACCCTGATAAGGTATCAACATTTAAATATTATATAGAGAGACATATAGAAGTTGATGGCGATCACCACAGTCACCTTGCTATCAACATGGTATCAGAACTATGCGGGGATGATGAAAGCAAGTGGAACGAGGCTGCTGCTGCTGCAAAAAAAGCACTCGAAATGCGGTACTTGTTATGGGATGCCATTGTGAGCAACTAAAAAAATCCCCTACATACAAATGACCCATGCAGTTTTAAAGTGCATGGGTCATTTTTCATTGACTTTGAATAAAAAGCTTACTTGAGTATCGTATAAAATGTCTTTTCAATTTTCTTGTACTCATCTTCCAAAACATCTATTGCGCCGATCCTGGACGGAGATAAAGGTTCTATTCCAAACAAAAGGGAGAGATAAACATCGCTCAATCTCCTGCGGAATTTGAACTCATCAAAGAAAACTGTTTTACGATTCGTTTCAATGATTTCTTTTCTTAAGCTATCCAAAGAATTGAATTTTTGCTGATCTGCAGTTGATTTTTGTGCAATTGCAGAAACTGATGCAATGGATTTATCCAGAGAATCAACAAGCACAGCAAGTTTTTCATGCAATCTGAACAAGCGCATAGACTGTTCATAAAGCTGGCCCATCTTTGCTTCCGTAAATCCTTTTGCTGGATTGGGCTCTATTGTGAATGACTGTTCAAATTTTTGTTCTCCCACTTCCAAAACCGCTTTGAATTTCCCGGTCTTCACTTTTGGACCCAGTACAGATGAAAACAAAACACTTGAACCTGCTGTATATCCTCCAAGCGCTACCTTACAAGGATTTTGATCGAGTCCCCAGTAAACTTTGTTCAAACCTTTGTTAGATGTTGCATTGACATCTTTTATTTTTTTACCAGCTTCATCATAGATTATAATTTTTACCGATTGCTCTGAACGTTGCTTGAGATAATACTCAAACATTGGAAGATTGGGTTTGTTCCCAGCAGTCCAACCAGAAAGATTCCCATCCTTGGATGGCACTTGAGGAGCAAAATCATACTTGAAATTAGAGACCGGATAAAAGACTACGTCCTTATTCAAATCAGATTGAATCAATCTACGCAAAGATGCAAGTTGATCTAATACATATATACCCCTTCCATGTGTTGCAATTGCAAGATCTCCTGTATGAGGTACAATCTTTAAATCTCTCACCAATGCATACCAAGGAATGTTTTGGTATTTGCTGCGCATCCATGTTTTTCCGGCATCGATGGAAATAAACAATCCCATTTCAGTTCCCAAGAACAAAAGATTTTCCTGTTCCAAGTCTTCGCGAATTACATGTGCAAAACCAGTAAATTCCTTCGATTCAAATTTCTTCCATGTCTTTCCTGCATCATTGCTTACAACTGCATACGTCGCATGATCCCCATATGCATGATGATCGAATGTAACATATACCCTGTTCGGATTTTTTGATGAAAGCTCAATGCTTGAAATCCATGCATATGTTGGAACTCCTGCAGCCCAAACATTGGAAGACAAATTTTTCCAGCTCTTTCCACCATCATTGGTGTATTGTAAATGACCATCATCTGTACCAACCCATATGATGTCTTCATTGCGGGGATCTTGTACCAATGTAAAAATGGTACAGTGATTTTCTGCACTTGTATTATCACCCGTGATGCCGCCACTTTTTTCTGTATTCTGCTTGTTCTTGTCATTCGTAGTTAAATCGGGAGAAATTTTCGCCCAATTGTTTCCTTCATCAGTTGATTTATACAAATACTGATTCCCCGTATATACATTGTAGCCACCAGGACGCTTGGTACTTTTTGCAACTACAATCGGCGTATTCCAGTTCCACCTGTGAAGGTCTTCTCCTACATTTCTCTGAGGCTTGATCCCATAACTCAATCCATTGGAGAGATTGATTCGGTTGATTTCTCCTCCTTGTGACTCTGCATAAACTATATTGGAATTGATGGGAGATGGTTGTACCCAAAATCCATCCCCTCCATTCAAAGATTTCCAATCAGTACTGGCAACACCACCAGGAGTTGAACTCGGTGCCATCCATGATCCATTGTCTTGCAATCCACCATATACATTGAATATTTTATCATTGCTCACTGCAACATGATAAAACTGACCAACAGGCAGATTATTTAAAAAAGACCAGGATATGCCTTTGTTGTGACTGACATATACACCTCCGTCTGTTCCCAAATAAAGTGTATTGGTATTTTGTGGATTGATCCACAAAGCATGGTGATCTGCATGTGGCACAACATCTCCGATGATGGTATTGGACCATGCATAGCCGCCATCTATAGAGTATTGGAAATCAAATGCGGGACGATATACGCGCTTTGGATCTTTGGGATCAAATTCCAATGAACTGAAATAAAACGGTCTCGCTGTAATATTGTCTGTACTTGCCAACTTCTTCCAGGTTTCTCCTTCATCTTGCGATTGATACAAACCAGGAACCTTTGCTTCTACAATGGCTAGGACTTCGGTTGGCTTGGATGGATTGATGGTAACAACAATTCTTCCTAGATCCCCTTCTGGCATTCCTGCTTGAATTTTTTTCCATGTTTTTCCTCCATCGACTGACTTGTACAATGCACTTGTACTTCCACCAGAATTGAAAGAAAATGGCTGGCGTCTGAATTTCCAAAAACTTGCCAATAAAATATTGGGGTTCGCAGGACTCATTGCAATATCAGCACATCCCGTCTCGTCATCTACAAAAAGTATTTTCTTCCATGTCTTACCTGCATCAGTTGATTGATACAATCCTCTGTGCTTGCTAGAACTCCACAATGGCCCGGGTACTGAAACAAAAATATTTTTTGTATTCGTTGGATCGATGATAATCTTGCTGATATGTTCTGTACTGTCTAATCCAATTTTTTGCCAATTGGATCCAGCATCCGTAGTCTTGTACATTCCATCACCGATGGATACAGAATTACGCATATTGCTCTCACCTGTGGCTGCATAAATTGTTTTAGGAGAAGTTGGATCAATCGCCAATGCACCAATTGATTGACAATATTTATCAAAAACCGGAGCAAATGATATCCCACCATTCAAACTTTTCCAGATCCCGCCTCCAGCAGTTCCAACAAATAGATTGATCTGGTTGTCAACCGTTGTACCTACAATACTGGTGATCCTTCCACTCATGGTGGATGGCCCCAGGTTCCTTGCAGACATAGATTGAAAAAAAGATGAGTTGTTCAAGATGCTTGTCGATGTAGTCTGTGCATGCAAGCATGAAAACACACCAATCAGACAAGTACTGAGAAGTAATCTTAGCTTGTTCATATATTTAGTTTCCTTTGAAAATATTCTCGTCGATCACAGGATTTATTTCAAACTTTTCTGTGATGAGCATTTGTCCCATTTGCTCTGATTTGTGTGGGATTTTGATTCCAAACGGAATAGTCTTGTAATCAAATAACTTGGTAACCATCTTCATTTCCTGTCCTTGTTGCTTGACAGTTTTTTCCTCTTTATAAATCAATGATGTATTGACATCAAAGAAATAAACACTTTCATTGCTGTTTTTAGTAGTCATTTTAATTTTATAGAACTCATTTCCATCTTCTTCATCCTTGCCCAAAAATTCTACTGTAGAACCTTTTGCGGCGTAATCGATGAATTCATCCTGAATATCCAACTCATCTAATTTCTGCTTCAATTCCTCTTCAGAGATGGGTTGCAAAGAGGATCTTCCACCAAATGGATTTTGTGACCAGCCTTTTGTCGGCGTTGTGATGTCGATGATTTTTTGTCCCTGGAATTCAGCATCGACTCTTACACCAACATTGAGAATTGCCTGCTGGGTGAAATTGATTTTGATTCCCTGAACTTCAATGTACCCATTAACCTTCATTGACTTCACCTGTGTCCACTTATCTTTTCCGCCAATCGCCGTGATGTATTTGCCAATGATTTCATCTGCAGTTTGGGCTTCTACATGCAGAGAAATGAACAAAACAGGAAGAACAAATGCTAACATTAAAATGACCTTTTTCATAAAAGAGTTTTTTGGTTGTATAAAATTAATTGGGTGCCGCTCCCTGAATAAATGATTTTTGACGAACGGCTTAAACCCCATAC
>JBEAYH010000054.1:0-4666 GCA_041159435.1 Bacteroidota bacterium
TTGGGCTGAAAAATTTGCTGCACTGGTAGGCAACAGTTGTTTACTATATCTCCAGCCGGAGTGGAGCAAATCAGAGGAGATGAACCCCTTCATTGTTGAGTATATCAAAACCCATCCCCAATGGGCTTTGTCACTCCAAACACATAAATACCTTCATATTCCTTGATCAACATCAGATACATAATAATATGTTCAATCTTGCTGTTTGCGCATTACAGCAATGCCCAGCAAAAAGTATCCAAACAAAGCCAGAAAAAATCAAATGAATTCCTGAAAAAGGGATTGGAAAAAGTCGAAGAGGGAAATGTTGAAGCTGCTGTTTCATTTTTGAGTCAGTCGATTGATCTCAATCCACAGAATCAGGCTTCCTTGCTTTCTTTGGCAGATCTTAAGTATCAGGTGAAAGATTACGAATCAACTATTCGTCTGATTCAAAAAATAATTTCACTGAACGCGTCTCAAGAAAAATCTCTGACCACCCCACTTGTACAATCGTATATGGGTATTGGAGATTTTACAAAAGCAAAGTCGCTTGTAGATGCCGCAGCATTGAAAGGTCTTCTTGATACGGCAGTAATATCATCTTTTCATCGACTGATCAATTTTGCATCAAATGTTTCTGAAAAAAATATAATACAGAATCTCAAAATTGAGAATCTTGGTACTGCTGTCAACACCAGATTATCCGAGTATTTCCCGGCCATCTCTTCTGCTGATACGTTGATGATACTTACCAGACGCATTGGTGAAGGAACAAACGAAGATTTTTTCAGCGCAGTCTTGAGAAATAATCAATGGCAATCAGCATTGCCACTGCAGGGAAAAATCAATACGCCGTACAATGAGGGCGGTCAGAAACTTTCATCAGACGGTAAAACAATGGTTTTTACAGGCTGTAATTATCCTGAAGGGTTCGGCAGTTGCGATCTTTATTATACGACCAATACAGAGGGCCGTTGGACTGAGAGAAGAAATTTTGGAGACCCCATCAACTCTTCATACTGGGAATCTGCTCCTTGTTTATCAGGTGACATGAAGTCACTTTATTTTTCTTCTAATCGTCCTGGTGGATACGGTGGGATGGATATCTATGTGAGTCGCTATCTCGGAAATCAGCAGTGGAGCGAGCCGCAGAACCTTGGTCCATCTATCAATACTTCAGGAGATGAGATGTTTCCATTTCTTCATTTCGACAATACAACACTCTATTTTACGTCCAATGGCTGGGCTACCATTGGAGGGTCAGATATTTTTGTCTCCAGAATAGTCGGTGATCAATATTCAAGTCCTGTCAATCTAGGATATCCAGTCAATACAATTGACAATGAGTCTGGGTTGGTTGTAAATGCCAGCGGTCAACTTGCATATTTTTCAAGTGACCGATATGGCGGATTTGGTCAAATGGATATCTACCAATTCAAGCTACCTGAAGAGGTACGGGCATTCCCTATAAAAAACCAGGAAAAAATTATATTGACCAATATTCAATTTGAAACAGCCAAGTGGGATTTGAAACAAGATTCAGAACCTGCGCTGATGATGCTTGTGCAATTTTTAATGAAAACACCCAATGTTCGCATCCAGATCAACGGGCATACTGACAATGTTGGTAGTGAAACAGATAATATGATATTGTCTGAACAAAGAGCAAAATCAGTGGTTGATTATTTGACTTCAAAGGGAATCGACTCAAAGCGAATGCTATACAAAGGTTTTGGTTCTTCACAACCAATTGCCGATAATCAAACCGAAGAGGGGAGAGCCAAAAATCGCAGGACTGAAATGGTGATATTGTCGAATGAATAGGGTTTTATTCTGAACCAGCTTGTTCTTTTTCACATTCTTTCATTGAGGCACGCTATTATTTTCGTTTTCACGAAATGAATGCAGAGCAACTTTACTACCATCTTTCACTGGTGCTCATTCCTCATATTGGGGATGTACATATTTCAATACTGCTGGAACATTTCAAAGACCCCAAGCAGGTATTTCATGCCAAAAGAAAAGAACTAGAGCGATTGAATGGAATTGGTTCTGTTAGGGCGAATGCAATTAAAAGTTTCAATCAATTTGACCTTGTAAATCGCGAGTTGAAGTTTATAGAAAAAAATGACATCAGGGTGCTGGTAAAAACCCATATCGATTATCCCAATAAACTGAGAGAATTTCAGGATGCGCCTCACGTTTTGTATTTCAAGGGATCCACTCAGTTCAATGATTGCAATATTGTAAGTGTCATTGGTACGAGATCGCCTACCTCCTATGGAAAGGAGCGGGTGATTGAGTTGATGCAGCATTTAAGGGAGATGAAAGTAATGGTGGTCAGCGGACTCGCATATGGAATTGATACCATCGTTCACAAAGAAGCATTGAGGTTAAATCTATCCACTGTGGGTGTACTGGGACATGGACTCGATCAGATTTATCCAAAGCTCAATCGATCGCTTGCGATTGAAATGTTGCAGAATGGAGGGTTGATCACTGAATTCATGAGCAAGACAAAACCAGACAAGCAAAATTTTCCTTTGAGAAACAGAATTGTGTCTGGCATTGCAGATGCAGTGATTGTGGTGGAAAGCGGGGAGAAGGGAGGAAGTTTAATAACTGCAAACATGGCCAATGCCTACAACAAAGATGTATTTGCTTATCCCGGAAGAGCAATTGATTCACAAAGCAGGGGATGCAATGAATTGATAAAATCACAAAGGGCGATGTTGATCAATTGCGGAAATGATTTTTTGACCTTTATGAATTGGCAAAAGATTTCTCCAAAAAAATCTACTGTTCAATCTTGCTTGTTCCACGACCTTACACAGGAAGAACATACCATGCTCCAATTATTTAATGATGGCAAGACATTGTCAATCGATCAGATACATGTATTGTCGGCCATGAAACCAAGTCAAATACCCCTCGTTTTATTGTCACTCGAGATGAAAGGAATGATCAAGATTCTCCCCGGAAAAATATATGCTGCTGCAGGCCACTGATGCTCATTTTTGTATTTTTTCATACCTTCGCATATGGCAACAAGAACTCAATCCCCTAAGTTTTTCGGTGAAGGCTTAACCTTCGATGATGTTTTGCTGGTTCCGGCGTACTCTGAAGTATTGCCCAGACAGGTTGATACCAGCTCTCATTTAACACGAGACATCGTGCTAAATATACCCATGCTTTCCGCAGCCATGGATACAGTTACCGAAGCAAATCTAGCCATTGCATTGGCCAGGGAAGGTGGAATAGGAATCCTTCATAAAAACATGTCCATTGATCAGCAGGTTGAGCAAGTAAGAAAGGTGAAAAGAAGTGAAAGCGGAATGATCATAGATCCCGTCACCTTGCATGAGGATGCTATAATTGATGATGCTTTGAAGTTGATGCGCGAAAACAAAATTGGCGGTATTCCCATCGTTGATCGAAACAATAAACTTGTTGGTATACTTACAAACCGTGACCTGCGATTTGAGACCAATAGAAAAAAGAAAGTCAAAGAGGTCATGACCAGTGAAAACCTGGTTACAGCTCCAGAAGGAACCGACCTCAGAAAGGCTGAAAAAATATTACAGAACTATAAAATTGAAAAGCTGCCTGTTGTCAAAAAGAACGGACAGTTGATTGGATTGATTACTTACAGGGATATTCTACAACTGCAAAGTTTTCCGAATGCTGCCAAAGATGAATTTGGTCGTTTAAGGGTTGGTGCTGCATTGGGAATCACAAAAGATATGCTGGAAAGAACAGCTGCATTGCAACAAATCGGAGTTGACGTGGTTTGTCTTGACAGTGCCCATGGCCATACAAAAGGTGTAATCGATTCATTGAAACTGATCAGAAAAAATTTTAAACACATCAGAATCGTAGCCGGTAATGTTGCAACTGCATCTGGTGCAAAAGCACTCGCTGAGGCAGGTGCGGATGGTGTAAAAGTGGGTATTGGTCCAGGATCAATTTGTACTACTAGAATAGTTGCAGGAGCAGGTGTACCACAAATTACTGCCATCATGGAAGCTTCATCTGCATTGAAAAAATTGAATATACCTGTAATCGCTGATGGAGGCATCAGGTATACAGGCGATATGGTAAAGGCACTGGCTGCAGGGGCATCTACCGTTATGATGGGAAGTATTTTTGCTGGAGTGGAGGAAAGTCCAGGTGAAACGATTATTTACGAGGGAAGAAAATTCAAACAATACCGTGGAATGGGTTCCATTGGTGCCATGCAATTGGGAAGCAGTGACAGGTATTTTCAGGATGTGGAGGATGGTATAAAAAAGTTAGTGCCAGAGGGAATCGAAGGCAGGGTTCCATTCAAAGGAAATTTGAATGAAGTGGTTACACAATTTGTAGGTGGACTAAGAGCCGGGATGGGTTATTGTGGAGCGAAGAATATAAAAACCCTTCAAGCAGCTCAGTTCATTCGAATCACCAATGCTGGCATCAAAGAAAGTCACGCACACGATGTTGCCATTACAAAAGAAGCTCCCAATTACAGCAGATAAAAAATGAAGATGAAAAGACTGCTCCTGGCATGTGTTGTACTTTTCTCTTTCTTGCAATCTTATAAGGTCAAGGCCCAACAGGATAGCAGTGGACTCCAAATCAGTTTGTTAACCTGTTCTCCAGGTGCTGAACTGTATTCGGTGTTCGGCCACAATGCATTGCGCAT
>JBEAYH010000037.1:0-7413 GCA_041159435.1 Bacteroidota bacterium
CCTCCTGCAATCACCACTTCAGCATCTCCCATTTCAATTGACTGAACGCCTAGGGCAATGGCTTTCATTCCACTTGCACATACTTTATTGACGGTATTGGTTACAACAGATGATGGCAGTCCAGCATACATCGCAGCCTGACGAGCAGGGGCTTGTCCGAGTCCGGCTTGCAACACAACACCCATGATCACCTCATCTACCAATAAAGGATCGAGTCCAATTTTTTTGACTGCCCCCTCAATCACTTTTCCTCCCAATTGAGTAGCAGTGAAGGATTTTAAAGCACCCCCAAACGAACCAATGGGAGTTCGTGATGCAGAAACTATGCAGATTTCCTTTTTCATAAATCCGTTTAAAAATCAAAGATATTTAATGGCAACTAACGTGTGATCGCTCTTCCAATGACCATCTTTTGTACTTCAGAAGTACCCTCATAGATCTGGGTAATTTTTGCGTCTCTCATCAGTCGCTCAACATGAAACTCTTTTACAAATCCGTATCCACCATGAACCTGAACAGCTTCCGTTGTCACCCACATGGCAGTTTCACTCGCATATAATTTTGCCATTGCAGCTGATGTGGTATAATCCAACCCCTGATCTTTTTCATAAGCCGCCTTGAAACACAAAAGCCTTGCAGCTTCGATACGGGTTGCCATCTCAGAAAGTTTAAATTGAATGGCCTGATGTTCATGAATGGGCTTACCGAATGCTTTTCTTTGCTTGCTGTAACCAAGGGCGAGTTCATATGCACCGCTGGCGATTCCAAGAGCCTGCGCTGCAATACCAATTCTTCCTCCATTCAACGTTTCCATGGCAAATCGGAATCCAAATCCATCTGCTCCGATGCGATGTGATTTGGGAACCTTCACATCTGTAAAAAAAATTGAATGTGTATCACTGCTTCTGATGCCGAGCTTGTTTTCTTTTGGACCAACCTTTACCCCTTCCTGATTTTTTTCAACAATAAAAGTATTGATTCCCTTTGCACCCTTGCTTGCATCGGTTTGTGCCATCACCAAATAGACTGATGCTGAATTGCCATTGGTGATCCAATTTTTTACTCCGTTGATTATATAATAATCACCATGGTCAATAGCGGTCGTATGCTGATGGGTTGCATCACTTCCGGCTTCTGGTTCACTCAATAAAAAAGCGCCTATATACAATTGATCGTTGTTGACACCTTTTGCAAGAGGCACGAGGTATTTCATTTTCTGATCTTCAGTACCATACTTTTCCAATCCCCAACAAACAAGACTGTTGTTTACGCTCATACATACACTTGTGCTGGCATCCACTTTGCTGATCTCTTCCATTGCCAATACATAACTGATGGTATCCATCCCTGCACCACCATATGCAGGATCCACCATCATTCCCATGAATCCAAGTGAAGCCAACTCCTTGATTTGCTCAAGAGGAAATTGTTGCGCCTCGTCTCGTTGAATGACATCGGGTAAACATGAATTTTTTGCGAAAGACCTTGCAGCCTGCTGAATCATGAGCTGCTCTTCAGTTAATTTGAATTGCATACACTGTACATTTTCAATTTAGGATTGTCATCGAAAATGATTCAATGACAGATTACGGATTTGCTCCGCAAATGTAGACTAAAAAGAAGGTTCGATTCATTTTCTGCTCCAAACTTCATAGATCGGATCACCTTTGGAACTGTTGCCACTGTGATGCCAATCTCCGTTTTTCAATTCCGCATTGAAATTCAGTGAATTACCGACACGGGTCGCATCTCTTGAAAAGAATTCTATGTGCTCAACATATTTCCCATTTTCGAAAGTATACCTTCCACCACCAGTGCCAAAAAATTCTCCTGTTTCAGAATTGATGGCTGTCCATTGAAATCTTGTACCAGACATGACTTTGATTGTTTTTCTAGCGCCTGGATTCATTGGAATCATTTTTCCTTCCTGCATTCTTCCGGTGATTCGCCAATTGCCTGCGAGCCCAGCGTTTGCATCATCTACCCAGGTCCAATTGATTGCAATACCATCTACGGGCATTTGCAGCTCTTTCTTTTTAAATGCATAATCATAAGAATAGGCTGATTTTACTTCGGACTTGTTGGTGGTATTGAATTCAACGATACCTGATATTTTTTTTCCATCCATCGTTGAGGTTCCTCCCCTGGTTTGATAGAACTTTTTTCCCTCCAAATCAAAGGTTGTAATGACAAAATAATGATCAACAATGGTCAGATACTGCACAGCAGTATCAATATTTCTCTTCCATGCACCTGAAAAATCTTGCGCAGACAATAAAAGTGTAAAGAAAATTGAGATGATGCAGAGCTGTATATATTTCATGGCATGCAGATTTTAATTTTTCTACCATGAAGTTAGAAAGAAAGTATTATCTCAGAGCTGCCAAAATCTCCTCGACAATATCATCCGGATGTTCCAATCCAACTGATAGACGGATGAGTCCAGGTGTAATACCCACAGCCTGTCTCTCTTCTTCGGTAAGCTTCGAATGCGTAGTGCTGGCAGGATGTGAGGCGATGGTCCTGCTGTCACCTAAATTATTGGTCATCGACAACCACTTCAAATTATTTAGAAAATTTCTCCCACCTTCCAAACCTGATTTCAATTCGAAAGTCAGTATACCACCACCATTGCTCATTTGATTTTTCGCTATTTTATATTGAGGATGAGACTCCAAGAAGGGATATTTCACCCAACTCAATGCAGGATGGCCTTCAAGCTTTTTTGCAATGTACAATGCATTTGAAGCATGCTGATTCATCCGCACATACAATGTTTCCAAACTCTTGGAAAGCACCCAGGCATTGAAAGGACTCATAGAGGGCCCTGTATTTCGGATGAAGAGATACATTTGTTTGATCAAATCTTTTTTACCAACAACCACACCTCCCAATACCCTTCCTTGTCCATCCATGAATTTTGTTGCTGAGTGCAATACCAAATCAGCACCATATTTGATTGGCTGCTGAACAGCTGGTGTAGCAAAACAATTGTCAACAATGAATAAAATATTGTGCTTGTTGCAGATGTCAGCCACCAATTTCAAATCAATGATATCTAATCCAGGATTAGATGGAGTCTCGACATATAAAAGCTTGGTATTCTTTTTGATCAATCCCTCAATTGTTTCTGGTTTGTTCATATCAAAATAACTAAACTCGATCCCCCATTTGGGCAAATACTTTGTAAGTATTGCATGTGTAGAACCAAATACGGCTGATGCAGATACAATATGATCTCCAGCAGATAAAAAAGTCATGAATGAAGAGAACACTGCAGCCATGCCGGTTGCCGTAGCAATTCCATCCTCTGCACCTTCCATCAGGGTTACTTTCTTGACAAATTCATCAACACTTGGATTGGAAAAACGGGAATATATATTCACATCCAAAGTGTCATCCTCAAATGCTGCTGCCATATCCTCAGCAGTATCATAAACAAAACTGCTTGTAAGGAATAAGGGAGTAGAATGTTCTTTCTCACCTGTTCTTTCTGTCTGTGTTCTGATCGCTAGTGTTTCCGGCCTCATTGTATAATTTTTAATCAACTTTTGATCCATTCAGATAAATTGTACATTGTATTGTTGCACCACCTCTTCTAAGTGTTTCGGCAACAGAACAGTATTTTTCGAGGGATAAATCCACCGCACGTTTTGCTTTTGCAGATTCAATATTTCCTTCCAACCTGAAAATGATTTCGATTTCTTTCCACAGGGAAGGCTCTTTTCCCTCCTCCCTTTTCCCATCCACTTCAATGATCAATCCTGTCAGTTCCTGACGTTGTTTTTTTAATATACTGATGACATCAACAGAACTGCATCCTGCCAAAGCAGATAATAAAGATTGCATGGGTCTGAAGCCCGAGCCGTTTCCGCCTTGATCAACTGGAATATCCATTCGCATGATGTGCCCGTCAGCATCTTTGACGTCCATTCCGAACTTACCATCTGAAAGTGTTGCTTCTATCAATGCCATATGAAATAATATGGCTGCAAATATACGTTATTACACTGCGAGTAGGCGTTGGATGCATTTCTGTAAACTTGACTTCCACGCTGGAGGGGTGTATCCAAATACAGTATTTATTTTGGTTTTATCTAATAAACTATACGCAGGACGCTTGGCAGGTGTGGGATAGGCAGAAGTGGGAATGGGATGAACTACAGTATTGCTCTGGATGAGGCGCTTGATTTCGTTCGCAAAATCATACCAGCTTATTTCACCGGTATTTGAAAAATGATAAATACCTGGACACCAATGAGCAAATTGGATAACATGCATGATAAATGTTGCAAGATCTGAAGCCCATGTGGGACTACCAACTTGATCACTCACGACTGAAATTTCATTGCGCTCTTTCATGAGTCGCATCATGGTCTTGACAAAATTATTTCCATAAAATGAATAGACCCATGAAGTGCGGATTACAAGCGCATCTGGATTGTGCTTGAAAGCTTCCTGTTCACCTGCCAACTTTGACTGGCCATAAACGGATGCTGGTCCAGTCGGATCGCTCTCTTTATATGGAGTTGGTGAATCTCCAGCAAAAACATAATCAGTTGAAATATGAATGAATTTACAATGTCGCTCACGTGAAACAGCGGCAAGGATTCCAACCGACTCAGCGTTGATGATATTTGCCAACTCTTTTTCCTGTTCAGCTTTGTCTACTGCAGTATATGCGGCACAGTTGATACAATAATTGGGCTTGAAGCTGTCAAAAGTATTTCTTACCAGTTCAAAATGATGAATGGGAAGATCTTCACGTGATAAAAAAAGAAACTCATATGCAGGGAAGTTTGATACAATATCCCTCAACTCTTTCCCAAGCTGTCCATTTGCGCCAGTTACGAGAATTTTTTTCATCTTCTTCTATTCGTAATACGTTGCATCAGTGAATGAAGGCAATACAAGATCTTTTTCAGAAACTACTTGTTTTTCAACAGGTACTTTCCAGTCAATGCGTAAAGTTGGATCGTTATAAATCACTCCTACTTCTGAATCTTTGTGATAGAAGTCATCGATTTTATACATGACATCAGCCGTTTCACTCAATACAGAAAACCCATGAATGAATCCTTTTGGTATGAACAATTGCTTTTTATTTTCAGCTGAAAGCTCAACAGAGAATACTTTCCCAAAAGTCTTCTCACTTTTCCGCATGTCAACCACTACGTCCAATATACTACCCTGCAATACCCTGATCAATTTGGTTTGGGCATGAGGCGCCTTCTGCATGTGGAGTCCTCGAATAACTCCGTATGTTGAATGGGATTGATTGTCTTGCACCCAGGTAAAATCCATTCCATGTTTATTTTTGAAAACCGAATCATTGTAGCTTTCAAAGAAAAATCCTCTTTCATCATGAAAGACCTTTGGTGTTATGACATAAAGTCCAGCGAATGCTGTTGTTTCTATCTGCATAATTATCTGCTTACGTATTGATCGTTGTAATATTCTTTGTAGGCGCCTGAGGTGACGTTGTTGATCCATTCACCATTGGCGAGGTACCAGTCAATTGTTTTATCCAATCCCTCTTCAAACTGCAATGATGGTTTCCAGCCTAACTCTTTGTTCAACTTGGTTGCATCAATGGCGTAACGTTTATCGTGGCCGGCTCTGTCTTTCACAAAAGTGATCAGCTTGGCAGTTTCACCTTCTGAGCGATTCATTTTTTTATCCATGATCCTGCAAAGCAAATGGACGATGTCAATGTTTTTCCATTCGTTGAATCCGCCGATATTATATGTTTCACCCAGCTTACCTTTGTGAAAAATCACATCAATGGCCCTGGCATGGTCTTCTACCCACAACCAGTCACGCACATTGTCGCCTTTGCCATATACAGGCAATGGTTTTGAATGCACAATGTTATTGATCATCAATGGAAGGAGCTTTTCAGGAAACTGGTGTGATCCATAATTGTTTGAGCAATTTGAAATAACCACTGGTAATTGATACGTATCAAAATATGCTTTTACCAAATGATCCGAAGAAGCCTTAGATGCAGAGTATGGGGAATGTGGATCGTAGGGGGTTTGTTCTGTAAAAAATCCAGTCTCACCCAAAGAACCATAAACTTCATCTGTTGAAACATGATAGAACAATTTTCCATCAAACGATTTCCAATATTTCCTGGCAGCATTCAACAAGACCGCAGTTCCTAAGATATTCGTTTTAACAAAGGAAAGTGGATCCATGATCGATCGATCAACATGACTTTCAGCAGCAAGGTGAATTACTGCATCAAAATTTTCATTGGAGAAAAGTTGATCGATGAAAGCCTCATCTGTGATATCACCTTTCACAAAGGAATAGTTGGGAAAGCGCTCAACATCTTTCAAGTTTTCCAGATTACCTGCATACGTAAGTGAATCAAGATTTACAATTTTGTAGTCAGGGTATTTGTTCGCAAACAATCTCACAACATGCGACCCAATAAATCCTGCACCGCCAGTGACCAATATTTTCTTCATAATTTTTATTTATTGAGTAATTACAGATCTTCCTATGCTTTCATAATGATACCCAAGCTCTCTCATTACACCGAGGTCATAAAGATTTCTTCCGTCAAAAATTACTTTTTGTTTCAATCGGCTTTCTATCTTCTGAAAATCAGGAGTTCTGAATTCATTCCACTCAGTTGCAATAATCAAGGCATCTGCATTTTGCAGCGCCTCATACTGATTGTCTGCAAAGAGGATTTTGTTTCCATAATATTTTTTTGCGTTGGTCATTGCCTCAGGATCAAAAGCTTGAACTATTGCACCCAGCTTCAGCAATTCATCAATCATGTAAAGCGATGGAGCTTCTCTTATATCATCTGTGTTCGGCTTGAAAGCAATGCCCCACAAAGCAAAATGTCTGCCCTTTAAATGGCCATTAAAGTAGGACTTAATTTTTTCAACCAGATGCAAACGCTGCAATTGATTGACTTTCATTACTGAGTTTAAAATTTTAAAATCATATTCAACTTCATTTGCACTTTTCACCAATGCATGAATATCTTTTGGAAAACAACTGCCACCAATTCCGATTCCTGGGAATAAAAACTTTTTACCGATTCTTTCATCTGCACCTATACCTATCCTTACCATGTCAACATCTGCACCCATTCTTTCACAGAGCTGAGCAATTTCATTCATGAAAGTAATCTTTGTTGCCAAAAAAGAATTGGCTGCATATTTAGTAAGCTCCGCTGAACGAATATCCATATAAATGACGGATGTTCCAGCTCTTGAAAATGTAGCATACAGTTCACCCATGATTTTTTTTGCCTTATCAGACTCAACACCAATGACAATCCTATCAGGTTTCATAAAATCATCAACGGCTACACCCTCGCGAAGAAATTCTGGATTGGAAACAACATCAAATTCAACTTTTGAATGCTTGGCGATTGACGCTCTAACT